>CBCTHD010000574.1:0-1510 GCA_965146615.1 uncultured Clostridia bacterium | reverse complement strand
CAAGTCCCTTTTGTATTACACCAACCGTTCCCGGAAATATGCTTTCACAATTTCCGATTCACAGAAGGGCACTTTTTCCGTACCAATAATCTGGTAGGTTTCATGCCCCTTGCCGGCAAGCAACACCACATCACCTTCCTGCGCCATTTCCAGCGCATGGTAAATTGCTTCCCGCCGATCTATTATCACTGTGTAGGGACATTCTGACTGGATAACGCCTTTTTCGATTTCGCTGCAAATATCCTCGGCGCGTTCGCTTGCAGGGTTGTCGGAAGTGATGACACAATAATTGGACCATTTTCCAACAATTTCACCCATGGGCATCCGTTTTTCCCGGTCCCTGTCTCCTGCGCTGCCAAACACCGTGATTACGCGACCTTGCGCAAATTCTCGCACCGTTGTCAGAATATTATATAAGCCGTCTGGTGTATGTGCAAAATCAATCATCACACGGTATGGCGCCGGCACCGGCAGCATTTCCGCCCGTCCCTTTGCTCCGCGGGAAATAATCAAGCCACGCTTTACTGCTTCCGGTGAAATGCCCAGTTCTAATGCGCCCAGCGCTGCCGCTAACGCATTGTACACATTAAAGCGCCCCGGCAAACCTACTTTGATTTCGTCGTTCATTTTTCCTTTGACGCGAAACACAGACCCACGCTGCGACAGGCGAATGTCTTCCGCCTGCAAATCACTCTTTTTATCAATAGAATAATGACATTGTTTCGGCGCGTTTGCCGTAACTATATCATTGTATGCATCGTCCGCGTTTCCAATACCAGCCTTACAGCAAGAAAACAGTTTTGCTTTTGCTGCGGCATAGTTTTCCATAGTTCCATGAAAATCCAAATGTTCATGCGTCAGATTTGTGAATATAGCAAGTTCAAATTGTGTCCCAAAGACCCGTTTAAGTTCTAAAGCATGGGACGAAACCTCCATCACACAATACTCCATACCTTCTTGCAGCATAGAATAAAAATATTCCTGTAGCTGATTTGCTTCCGGCGTGGTACGCTCCGCAGGAATTTCTTTGTCACCTATCATAATCGCGTCCGTGCCAATCAGTCCCACTTTTTTGTCCGCCATTTCCAAAATACTCTTTAGCAGATGGGAAATCGTGGTTTTCCCATTCGTGCCCGTCACACCAATAACTTTCAATGTTTTTGACGGATGCCCATAATAGGCACAGGCAGCCTCCGCCAAAGCCTGTTTGGTATCCTCCACCAAAAGCTCAGCTGCACCGCTGCCTGTTTCTCTTTCTGCAATCACCAGCGCAGCGCCGGCTTCTGCCGCCTGCGCTGCTAAGTCGTGTCCATCTATATGTGCTCCGCGGATACAAACGAACACGCTTCCTGGTTTTATCTCCCGCGTATCGCGTGTTACGCCGCTTATCATGGCGGACGGATCCCCTGTAAACGACCGATGTTGTATTTCTTTTATGAGTTGCTCAATGGTCAATGTAATCCCTCCGCTTCCTCTCTTTATTCGGATGGCTCCTCTTCTGCCTGAAATG
>CBCTHD010000573.1:0-1543 GCA_965146615.1 uncultured Clostridia bacterium | reverse complement strand
TGTCTTCTGCAATTTCGCCACTTTGCAGTTCCACTCGTCCCACATACGGTTCTTTCATTCCCAAATCTCGAATTACTGTCAAATGTCCTGTTCCTATGCTGCCGCTAACATTTAGTTTCCCGTTTGGTTTGAGTGGTAAATCCACCAAAGGTTCCCCAACATATCCACGAACTCTGCTGTCATTGTCGCTAACCGCCACAATACAACCGACCGGGCCATCACCCTTAAACTGGATAGAAACCGTTTCTTGTTCCGATTTCAATTCCGCGCCCATTATCGCTGCGGCTGTCAGCGTCCGTCCAAGTCCCGCCGTCACAACAGGTGACGTTCCGTGAATTCTTCGCGCTTCCTCTACAAGTCCATGGGAATCAATTGCAAATGCGCGAAAATGTCCCTCTTTATCTATCATTCGAATCAATCTGTCTTTCATTTGTTCTGTCCTTTCCTACTTGATATATACCCCGTTCATGCGCTAAATATTGCAGCGGTACATCATGCGGTTCAGCCGACACGGAATCTGTTATCTGCGCCGCAAAACATGCCCCTACCGTCAATCCGGCATACTGCTGCAATATGCGGTCATAATATCCCTTTCCATATCCGATACGTCCGCCTGCGGAATCAAATGCCACGCCCGGCGTTATAATGCAGTCTATCTCTTTCGGCATGATAACCGCGCTGCGAGGCGGCGGCTGAAAAATGCCATACATGCCCTGTTCCAACTCTTCTAATTTGGCTTCATGGAATACCATTTTTCCGTTCTGATAGGAAATTGGCAAGGCAATCCGTTTGCCCTCCTGCTCCCACAAATTCAACAACGGACGCAAGTCCACTTCACTTCCCAGCGGATAGTATGCAGCAACCGTTTCCGCTTGCTGCAGCGGCTGAAATGTATGCAGCACGGTGCAAATCTCTTGTGACCATTGCGCCCGGCTCGCCCTATCCAATTGATTTCTGACCGTTAAAAACTGCCGACGAAGCGTCTGTTTATTCATATTTCATGCTGTCCTTCACCTGCTGCGCAACGTCTTCTCCCTTTAGATGCTTCAATATTTCAAATGCAAACAAATGCGCTGTTCCGGCCCCTTTAGAGGTAATCACTTTTCCATCCGTCACGACCGCCCGGTCTGTTATCTCCGCGCCTGTCAACTGCTCCTCAAATCCGTCGTAGCAGATTGCCTTTTTTCCCTTTAGGTATCCATATTTTCCAAGCACAGACGGTGCGGCACATATAGCGCACAAATAAAGTCCTTTTTCCTGTGCCCATCGCAGCGTCTTTTCCACCCATGCGGATTGTTTTAGATTTTCTGTCCCAGTTCCGCCGCCAGGCAATATTACCGCTTCCACAGACTGTAAGTCAACCTTTTCTGCCATAACATCCGCCTCCACGCGGATTCCATGTGCCCCGGATACCCATTTATCTTCCTGTATGGAAGCCATTTGCACTTCCACACCGCCGCGCCGTAAAATATCAACGGTCGCAAGCGCTTCAATCTCTTCAAATCCATCTGCAAATAATACGATTACCATACTTCTCCTCCTT
>CBCTHD010000572.1:0-1544 GCA_965146615.1 uncultured Clostridia bacterium | reverse complement strand
CTTGAAATTGTCATTTCACTTTACGAACAACAACAATCAGGTGTTTATCCGCGCGTTCTGGAAGGCGGCTGGCGAACAGAATATTTAACCGATTTAATTTTCGGCGCAATGAAAAGCAGCTGTATGACGCCGGAGGTGTTTACAGCCTTGCTGAAATATGCCTACCAGCATACGGTAGATCTGCGCAAAGATAGCGGTACATATGCCTCTAACTGGATGAGTGCAATCCGGGTCGGCTATACCCGCATTTTTGCTTATTTGCCAGAGTTGATGCAGGAGGAATGGTGGGAGGAAGCAAAGAAGGCGCTGCAGGATTTATATTCCAGTAAAATGCTGAATGATGACGGCAGCTATATGGAATCCACTTCCTCCTATATTAGCGGTACCATTGATGAGTTTCAACTCGTTCTGGAACTGATTGGCGCCATTGATGGACCGGAGGACCCTTACTATCAGTACATGTTGGAACGCTATCAACTGCTGACAAAATATTACTTTGATATGACGATGAGTTATGGAAAAACGACACCGTATGGCGATGGTGGTCGGAATGACATTGTTTCTTTTAGTGAAAGTGCCAATGCATTTTTATCGAATCCGTATTTTGAGTATTTTGCAACGGAAGGGATACGAGGGACAGAACCGGAATATACGTCCATTTTATATCCCGATAAAGCAATCGCTTTTTTGCGCAGTGATTGGCACCGTGAGGGCTTTAGCGCAACAATTAACGCGGATTTTGGCGGCAACCACTGTCATTATGATGATTTGGCGCTGGATGTATATGCATATGGCGCCCCGCTTTTAATTGACGTCGGAAATTCTTCATATAGTGCCGGTTCGTTGATGAGCGATACACGGAAAAAGACCATTTCTCATAATACCATTGAGATTGACGGGAGAGATCAAGCGTATTCCAATGAAAATGTGCCGCAAAAGCTGAAGCTGAAAACAAATCGGCTGTTTGACTTTGTAGATGCGGGTTCCGATCAGATTTACAGCGGTTTTTCCGTCAATCGAAAGGTACTGTTTTTACATAATTCTTACTGGATTGTATCCGATCAAATTGATGCACCGGAAGGAGCGCATACCTACCGGCAGGCGTGGCATCCTGATGCATATAATAAATTGAGTGTAGAGGAGGGGACCCTTGCAGCCCAGACAAATTTTGATACCCAGGCAAATATTCAAATTGTGCCGGCAGACCCGGAAACATTGTCGTACGGTATTTTCCAAAACTATATGTATTCGGGTGGAAAGGAAGTGGATGCATCGTATTTACAATACTATCGCACAAATGTTACGGGTTCACAGACCTTTGATACGGTGCTATTTCCCAATAAACTTGGGGAGCATACAGAGGTCGTGGTGACACGAACAGAAATGGACGTCCCGACCAACACCGCGTCAGCACTGGAAATTACGATGGGTTCCGATACGGGATACTATTATGTTTCACATGAGCAGCAGCCCGTCAAACGCTCCTTCGGAGCGTATGAGACAGACGGCCAGATTGCCTATGTCGAAAAGGATTACCGCGAAAG
>CBCTHD010000571.1:0-1557 GCA_965146615.1 uncultured Clostridia bacterium | reverse complement strand
CGTACACCGCCGCCAATCTGCACCGGAACATCGCCCGCCTTTTGCACAATATCCTGAATTGCCTGTGCATTTTTGCGCTCCCCGTCCCGTGCACCATCCAAATCCACGGCGTGAATCCAATGTGCCCCTGCACGGACAAATTCTTCTGCCATGGTATAGGGTTTGTCCGTATACTGGCTAACCTCGTCAAACTTTCCTTGGGACAAGCGGACACACGCGCCGTCCTTAATATCAATCGCCGGATAAATAATCACGCTTTTATCCTCCTATAACTTCGCAAAATTCTCTAAGATATGTAGTCCCCACTCACCGCTCTTTTCGGGGTGAAACTGTGTCGCAAACACATTGTCTCGTTCCACCGCTACGTCAAACGGAATGCCATAAGTAATTCTCGCGATGCTGTCCGACGGATTTGTCAGCTTTGGATAAAACGAATGTACAAAATAAACAAAAGTACCGTCTGGAATCCCTTTCAGCAGACGGGAACGCTCGTTTACCTCCAGGCAATTCCAGCCCATCTGCGGAATTTTCAGCCCATCTGTCGGCGGAATCTTGACGATTTTCCCTTTGAACAGACCAAGACCCGCAACGCCCGGACTTTCTTCGCTTTCTTCAAACATAAGTTGCAATCCCACACAGATGCCCAGCAACGGTGTACCGCGCTGTGCGACACGGCGCACAACGTCTGCCATACCCGCGCTGCACAACGCCTCCATGCAATGTCCAAACGCGCCGACGCCCGGCAGAATCACTTTGTCCGCCGTTTCAATTTTTGCCACGTCTCCCGTCACAATAACGTCGCAGCCCAAATGCAAAAACGCTTTTTCTACGCTTTTCAAATTTCCCGCACCATAATCAATAATCGCTATCATAAGCATTCCCCTTTGATAAGCTCTTTCATATTTGTCACAATTTCCATGATGGTTTCCCGTTTCATTTTCATGCTGACACGGTTCACCACGAGCCAGGCACTAAGGTCACAGATGACTTCCAGTACTTCCAACCCATTTTCCTTGAGTGTCTTTCCACTTTCCACAATATCGACAATGACTTCCGAAAGCCCAACCAGCGGCGCCAGTTCCACCGAACCGCTGAGCGGAATGATTTCCACCGTCTGCCCTTTGCCGATGTGGAAATATTCCCGTGCAATGTTGGTATATTTACTGGCGACACGCAAATTCGCCATTTGTGAAAACTTGTCTTTCATGGCCGCCGGACCGCAGACTGCCATTTTGCATTTTCCAAATCCTAAGTCCAATGTCTCATAGAGGTTCCGTCCCTCCTGCAGCAGCGTATCCCGTCCGACAATGCCAATATCCGCCGCGCCGTACTCCACGTATACCGGAACATCCGATGCTTTTACCAATATAAACTTTGTCTTTTTGGCTTCATCGGTAAAAATCAGTTTGCGGGATTTTTCCCGCATCTGCGTGCAATCATAGCCCATTTTTTCAAACAAACCGATTGCCGTTTCCGCCAGCCGGCCTTTCGCCAGCGCAACTGTCAAATACTTTTCCATCTTCCGGCGCCCTCCTTATATCGTATTCATGTCCAGGG
>CBCTHD010000570.1:0-1559 GCA_965146615.1 uncultured Clostridia bacterium | reverse complement strand
CTAATGTCAATCCCCCGTTTCTGCATGACCCGCACCGCATTTTCACTTGCCGGGCTGCCCTCCGGCGCATGAATCCCCGCAGACAGAACATCGCAAACATCACACTTATGTTTCAGCAGTCCTTCTGCCATGGGACTGCGACATGTATTTCCGGTACAAACAAACAACACTTTTACTTTATTCATTTTCGGTTTTCTCCTTTTGTTCTTCTTCCGCACAGACGATATGAAATCCCGCTGCCTTATACAGTCGGTTACGGACGCTTGTCCCCATACCGCCCGTCTCCGGCGGCTCACATAAAATCACATCGATACCCAGCTCGTCAAATTGCCGCAGCGCATGAAACAAATGCTTTGCCATATCCTGCGCATTTTTTCCCCAATGCAGCACCGTGGACTGTTCATAGCAATTGCCGTCCATAGCAAAAACACCGATTTTTTGATGCGAATGCGTTGCAATATAAGTTTCAATTTCCCGCCGCACAGCCGACGAATTGCCTTCAAACGCAATGACCTGCGCCCGCGGCGCATAATGTTTATACTTCATACCCGGCGCTTTGGGCCGAAAATCCCCTTCCGGCTTTTTAAACAGCCCCACATCCAACGTACATTCCGGCAAGATTTCCTGAATCTGCTCCAGCGTCACACCGCCCGGACGCAAAATGACAGGCAACTCTCCTGTTACATCCACAATGGTAGATTCTATTCCCACCTGACAATTACCATCATCGACCACACCCCAAATACGCCCGTCCAAATCCTGCAAAACGCTATCTGCATCTGTCGGACTGGGACTGCCGGAGCGGTTGGCGCTGGGCGCTGCGATCGGTACGCCAGCCAGCCGAATCAATTCCCGCGCCACAGCATTTCCCGGTATACGCACAGCGATACTATTCAACCCTGCCGTCACCCTCTCCGGAATACCTTCTTTTTTCGGCAGGATGACTGTAAGCGGTCCCGGTGAAAAACGATCAAACAACTTTCTTGCCCGTTCCGATACCTCTGCAAATTCTTCCGCTTGTTTTGCCTGCGCAATGTGGACAATCAAAGGATTGTCCGATGGGCGTCCTTTTGCCGCAAAAATTTCCGCAACCGCTTTGGCATTGAATGCATTGGCACCCAGTCCATAGACCGTCTCCGTCGGAAAAGCAACCAATTCCCCCTGTCGAAGTTTTTGGGCAGCTTCCTCCAATCCCTCCCGGTCCGCCGCCGCAATCCGTTTTGTCATTTGCTGATTCCCTTCCTTCTATAATAAAGATAACACCAGCCCCAGTACCAATCCCAGCACTGTGCTGCCCGCATCCGATTGTTTACATTTCTTTTTGTCCGGCAACAACGTGCGGCAAGACGAAATAAGCAACGCACCGCTGCCCAGCGCCAGGCATAGGCCGCTCAACTCCACAAGATAGCTGCCCGCCGCTTGTCCAACAAAGCACCCGAACGATGCAAACACAAACTGTATGAGTATTCTAATTTTTTTACCTCCATACGCAGCACCCTGCAAAAATGTACAGAGGAAAAAAGCAATCAAAATTTTTCTTCCCAATTCCATCGAAAGCA
>CBCTHD010000569.1:0-1574 GCA_965146615.1 uncultured Clostridia bacterium | reverse complement strand
ATGAAAAACAAATTCGGCTGGAATGCGCTGTAGAAGAAATTCGCAGACGATTTGGACATTATGCGGTAAAACGCGGTATTATGCTGAAAGATGAAAAATTATCGGGATTTAATCCCAAAGAAGATCATGTCATATATCCGGAGGCATACTTAAAATGAGAAAAATATTTGTTGAAATCAATGTGCATTATGACAAGGACGGAAACATGAAACCCATATCCATTGAGTGGGAAGATGGCCGTATTTTTGCGATTGACAGAATATTGGGGGTGTGCCGCGCTGCTAGTCTGAAGGCGGGTGGGCAGGGAATTCGGTATACCTGTCGGATTAATGGACAAATTACCTATGTATTTTATGAAGGTCCAAAATGGTTTGTAGAAGGAAAAGAGTGATTGTGGCGGACTAATTTGCCCGGTACATTTTCGAGGAAAATAGAAAAGGATTATATAAAAAAATTTCTTTAAAAAAAGTATTGACAAAGAAAGGAAAGTATGGTATTATTATTGCATACTAAACACATAGGTTTTATAAAAATTAAAAGGAGGAACCAATGATGCGTACAAGTAATTTAACCGGAAACAACATGTGTATGTGTATGATGTGCAGCGTAAGTAATTGCATCATGCGGTTTTTGTATGCGTTAAAACGGGACCTTCTTTTGGAATGTTCCCTATAACAAATACAAGTCGAATCATGCGATTGCTTGGAAGCGCTTGGGAAACGGTAGCTTCCATTTTTCTTTGTTGACAAAAAGGAGGACGATGGAATGAGGACTCAAAAATGGTTTTACCTTCTGCGTCACAACTGGAGAAACGGACGAATGTGAGGTAGAAATACAACGGCAGAAACATAACGAGATAAGCACATAAAACAAAAATAAAAAATGAAAGAAAAGAGGAATTGAAAATGGCAAACGTAAAAGATACTTCAAACTGGGGCTTTGAAACCAAACAATTACATATAGGACAGGAAAGTCCGGATCCGGCAAGTGATGCAAGAGCAGTGCCGATTTATCAGACAACATCGTATGTATTTAAAAACTCAGCACACGCGGCAGCACGCTTTGGTTTAGCGGACGCCGGAAATATCTATGGCAGACTGACCAACTCTACTCAAGATGTTTTTGAACAGAGAATCGCAGCGCTGGAAGGCGGCGTAGCGGCATTGGCAACGGCATCGGGCGCAGCGGCAATCACCTACACAATTCAAACGCTGGCAGAGGGCGGCGGACATATTGTTTCCCAGAAAACGATATACGGCGGCTCCTACAACCTGCTGGCGCACACGCTTCCCAACTACGGCATTGAAACAACGTTTGTTGACATTCATAATTTAGAAGAAGTAAAAGCGGCGATTCGCCCCGACACAAAAGCGATTTTTATCGAAGCGCTGGGGAACCCGAACAGCGACGTGCCGCATGTAGAAAAGCTGGCAGAAATCGCGCATGCGGAAAGAATTCCGCTGGTGATTGACTCCACGTTTGCAACGCCATATTTATTCCGTCCGATTGAGCATGGCGCGGACATTGTGGTGCATTCCGCAACAAAATTCATCGGGGGACACGGCACAACGCTA
>CBCTHD010000568.1:0-1574 GCA_965146615.1 uncultured Clostridia bacterium | reverse complement strand
GAACCGGAGCGGGCGAGTTGGGACTGCAAGAGCAGACAACGCGGGCAGAATTTGTGACGATGCTGGTTCGCGCACTGAACATGGAGATACAGCAGTTTGAGAATGATTTTGCAGATGTATCGACAGGCGATTGGTATGCGGATTATATGGCGACAGCTAAAAAAGAAGGCATTTTAGACGGTGACGGCGTAGGGGCGAATCCCAATGGACTTATCACCAGAGAGGAAATGGCTAAAATTTTGGTTGAAACTTATGAAAAAGAGCATGGCGAAATTGTGGTGTCATCAGAACACGAAATAAAAATGCAGGACAGTGATGCAATCAGTGATTGGGCAAAGCCCTACATACAAAAAGCGGTTGCGGCAGGACTGATGAAAGGTGTGAGTAACGATATGTTTGCGCCGCAGGAAAATGCACTGCGGGAACAGGCAATTGTTGTAATCTATCGGATAAAGAAAAAGTAAAGGATATAGGACTATTGCATTGAGAAAGTATGGTACAAAAATATCTCAATGTAATAGTCCGCTTTTTGTTTCTTGAAATGTCAAGTCAAATGCAACGACGTCCCCGAATGTATAAAAAAAGTCTGTAAATAAGAATCCTTTTATGATATAATAGACGCATAGCGTCTATTATATCATAGGAAGTTCCTTGACGGGATACGGCTAGGAACCAACCTTTGTACGGATTGGGAGGACAATAATTATGCAAAAAGGTAGTAAAATTTTTACAAACACCATATTTGTAACGTTTGCAGCGCTTTTATGCTGTGCGCTATGGGGAAGTGCAACCCCCTTTATAAAAATTGGGTATGAACTTATTTTACCGGAAAAAGATGTTGCCTCAACCATACTTTTTGCCGGAATCCGGTTTACATTTGCCGGAATTCTTACAATTCTGCTATACAGCCTTGCCAGAAAAAAATTTCTGTATCCCAAAAGAGAAAATATTTCAAAAGTCGTGACGATAAGCTGTTTTCAAACAGTGATACAGTACATATTTTTTTATATCGGACTTGCCAATACAACCGGGGTAAAGGGGACTGTTGCGAGCGGCTCCAATGCCTTTTTTGCTATTTTGATAGCGAGTCTGTTTTTTAAACAGGAGAAACTGACCGCAAAGAAGATATTTGCCTGTGTGATTGGGTTTGCAGGCGTGATTCTCCTTAATTTAAATGGTCTTGATTTTAATATGAACTTTTTCGGCGATGCTTTTGTGCTGTTTTCCGCAATTTCTTATGCGATTTCTTCGGTACTAATAAAACGTTATTCAAAATACGAAGATACCGTTGTTTTGAGTGGATACCAATTTACAATAGGCGGACTTTTTATGATTGCCGTTGGTGTGATCGCGGGCGGGTGCGTACATATTGAAAGTATGGCGGCAGTTGGTGTTTTGGCATATTTGGCGATGCTTTCTGCTGTTGCATATGCTTTGTGGGGAATCCTTTTAAAATATAATCCGGTCTCGAGAGTGACCATTTTCAGCTTTATGATTCCGGTATTTGGCGTACTCCTTTCTAAAATTATGTTAAACGAGGAAAGCAATGTTTCAACGGTCAATATTTTAGTTAC
>CBCTHD010000567.1:0-1599 GCA_965146615.1 uncultured Clostridia bacterium | reverse complement strand
GAAAGAACTGGAATATGAAGGCTACCAATTCGAGGGAGCAAACGCTTCGTTGGAACTCGTCATCAAAAAAGCGCTGGGATTATACCGCCCTTTGTTTGAGCTGAAGCAGTGCAAAATTTTGGCGGAGCAAGGCGAACGGCCGCGGCAGGGATATGCGTCCGTTATTATCAAGGTGCAGGTAGACGGCAAGGAGGAAATCACGGCGGCGGACGCGGACGGTCCCGTTCACGCGCTGGACATTGCGCTGCGCAAGGCGCTGGGCGCATTTTTCCCGCAGCTGGCGCAAATCCGGTTGCAGGACTACAAGGTGCGTATTCTCAACTCGGAAGCGACCACCGGCGCGACCACACGGGTTTTAATTGAAATGACGGACGGCAAATCGTCCTGGACAACGGTAGGCGTTTCCACCGACGTGATTGAAGCGTCGCGGCAGGCGCTGATAGACGGTATTGAATACCGATTATTGAGAGATCAAGCATAGTTGCTATAAAGGAGGAAAAAACATGGGAATGACAATGTCACAAAAAATCCTGGCGTACAAAGCGGGCATGGACAGTGTAAAACCGGGCGATTTGATTCAGGCAAAGCTGGATATGGTGCTGGCAAACGACATCACCGCCCCGGTCGCTGTCAATGAATTTGAAAAGGCGGACTTTGCAGAAGTATTTCACAAAGACAAAATCGCACTGGTGCTGGATCATTTCACACCAAACAAGGACATCAAGGCGGCGGAACAATGCAAACAGGTGCGTGAATTTGCGGACAAACACGAAATCACGCATTTTTACGAAGGCGGAAACGTGGGCGTGGAACATGCGCTGCTGCCGGAAAAAGGGCTGGTTGCACCCGGCAATCTGGTCATCGGCGCGGATTCGCACACCTGTACCTACGGCGCGGTGAACGCGTTTTCCACTGGTATTGGCAGCACGGACATGGCAGTCGGTATGGCGACGGGCATGGGCTGGTTTAAGGTGCCGGCAGCAATCCGCTTCAACCTCACTGGGAAGCTGTCCAAAAACGTTTCCGGTAAAGACCTGATTCTTTACATTATCGGCAAAATCGGTGTGGACGGTGCGTTGTACCGTTCTATGGAATTTACGGGCGAGGGCGTGCACTCTCTCACGATGGACGACCGCTTCACCATTGCAAATATGGCGATTGAAGCGGGTGCGAAAAACGGCATTTTTGAGCCGGACGACGTGATGAAAGCGTATGTGGAGGAACATGCGGCGGTGGAATACCAGTATTTCTATCCTGACGCGGACGCAGAATATGAACAGACGATTGACATTGACCTGTCCACGCTGGTGCCGCAGGTGGCATTCCCGCATCTGCCGGAAAACACCAAAACGATTGCGGAAACGGAAGCGATGAACATTAAAATCGACCAGGTAGTAATCGGTTCCTGCACCAACGGGCGCATCAGCGACCTGGAAATCGCGGCGAATATCCTCAAGGGCAAAAAAGTGAAACGCGGCGTGCGCGTGATGGTGCTGCCGGCGACGCCGAAGGTGTACACGGAAGCGATGATGGCGGGATACCTGAAAATCTTTATGGACGCGGGCTGCGTCATTGGACCGCCGAGTTGCGGACCGTGTT
>CBCTHD010000566.1:0-1602 GCA_965146615.1 uncultured Clostridia bacterium | reverse complement strand
TTTTCCGAAATCCAAAACATAGGTGTTTTCAAACAGCCCGGCAAACTCATACATCAGTTTCGTATGTTCTGCGATGTATTCCCTCTTTTTTCCGGTGTGCCCTTCCTCCGGCAGCGTCATAAGGAAGAACTTTGCCTTTGGTTGAATTTTTTTCAGACGCTGCACAATTTGCGCATAATAGCCGGCAAAACTCCGTTTATTCTTTGTGTAATCCTCCTTGCAGACATCCGCCGCGCTGCCGACCTTTCCGTCATACTTCTCCTCCATATATGTAATGTCATTGACGCCCATGGCAATGATATACGCTTGGCAAGCCCTATCCGCGTCCCAAAAACCATTTTCTGCCGCAAATGTATCGCAGTATTCTTTGGCAGTCATTCCGCCGCGCGAAAAATTTCTCACCGTACAGCCCGCCATACGTGCAAGAAATTGTCCCCATGAATACTCGTACATATCAATATACGCCGCAGTACCGTCCGGATTTGTCGCCTCAAATTCCCCTGAAGAAAGACTGTCACCCACACAGCCAATTGTTCTGAAAATTCCGCAGAATCCGCCGTCACTTACCAGTCTTTCCAGCGGCTTCTCATTTTCGTTGCCCATTATTTCCTCCATTATATGCATAGCCCTTTTCCCTTCTTCCCTCTATGTTCTTCACTAAGCCGCTCTCCTACAGCGCCGCCGGGATGGATACGCGCGAACTGCTCATTGGAGAAATCCGTTTCCTCAATCAGCGCGGTTTGCAGCGTGTGAAAAATCACACACAACGCTGTGGAAGAAGTAGTCCCCTGGGAATTGTACCGGTCGGTCTCCCGATTGACATATTGTTTCAAAACCACATCCGATTGCAATGCCAGCGGTGACTCTACGTTCTCCGTAATCGTAATGGTTCGCACCCCTTTGACCTTGCAAATATCCATGATTGGCAGCAGTTCCACAGTCTTCCCGCCGCGAGAGGCAAATACCATTACATCACCCTCCTGCAAAAATCCCGTGGCGCCGTGAACCGCTTCTGCCGGAGAAATAAACCGTGCCGGACGTTCCACACAACACAGCAAATGGGCAAAATGTTGGCACATAATTCCAGAATGACCGCATCCGCATGTTCCGATTCGCTCCGCCCTCGCCAGCAAATGTATCGCCGCGCAAAAACGCTCCTGTTCGAAATAATCCGCCATTTGGGCAACACATTGACTTTCGATTTCATAAACCTGTCTCACCTGGCGCAGAGTCTCCTCTTTCATACTCCATTCCTCCTATAACTCTAGAATGGTTTGGTCTCCATACACACTGTTCCAATCCCGCTCAAAGCCTGCTACAGCCGCGTCTGTCATGGGGTGGCTGATAATTGCGCTTAAAATGTCCGCTGATACTGTCGCACTTTGGCAGCCCGTCATGGCGCATTTATGTACCTGCTGCGTATTTTTAAAACTTGCTGCTAAAACCTGGCAGTCCAGATGATGCACTGCCAACAATTGAACAATTTCCGCCACTACCCGGCTGCCGTCGCCAACAATGTTGTCCAGCCGATTCACATAAGGCGCCACGAAATCTGCCCCCGCCTCCGCGGCAATCAGTGCCTGGGCCGGTGTAAAAATGGCT
>CBCTHD010000565.1:0-1604 GCA_965146615.1 uncultured Clostridia bacterium | reverse complement strand
TGGCAAGTCCTTCTCTGAAAACAGGGGACGCGCCGCAGCTCTATGTGTCGAAATATTACGGTACTAACGCGCAAGAGGAAGATGTGACCTACAGCCTGACCTCCACCACAGCGTTTTCCACCAAAAATAAAGACTTGGAGAAGTCTGCTAAATTCATGGATTATTTGTTTACGGATGAGGGACGGAAGCTGAAAAATTTCGGCGTCGAAGGAGTCAGCTATAACATGGTAGGGGATAAGCCGACCTACACCGATGAAATTGCAAACAATCCGGAGGGACGTTCCATGAGTGAAATGATTGGAAAATATTGCAGGGCCACCTACCCCAATCCGGGCTTTGGCGACGATCCGTACTACATAGAGCAATACTATCAGTATCCGGAGCAGATGGAGGCAGTCGATATTTTTGCGTCGAATATGGACCATGCGATTGCATATGATATGCCGCCGCTCACGCCGTCCGCGGACGAGGTGACGGAAATGTCCACGCTGCAGGCAACGATTGACACCTATCAGGAAGAAATGTTTGCAAAATTTATCATGGGAACCGAACCACTAGAGAACTTTGACAAATATGTAGAAACGATACAATCAATGAAAATTGACCGGATTTTAGAGATTTACACCAATGCAATGCAGCGGTATCAATCACGATAAGAAAAGTGGTCAACAGAGCGGAAGGAAGGAAAAACTGTGTATGAATTGAACGTGCGCAAAACGCTGCCCGGCAAGAAACATCGGGCAAGTATTGTTAAAGACCTGCGGCGCGATGTGTGGATTTACGTGCTTGCCGCTGTAGTGCTTGCGTATTATGTCTTGTTTCATTATCTGCCGATGTACGGCGCCATCATTGCCTTTAAGGACTATGACGTTGCCAAAGGAATTACGGGCAGCTCATGGGTAGGGCTAAAGCATTTTAAGGCGTTTTTTAGCGACTATTACTTTACACGTCTGCTGCGCAACACACTGTTGCTGAGTGTATACAACCTGTTGTGGTCATTTCCTGCTACCATTGTGTTTGCGCTGCTGCTCAACGAAATCCGACAAGCAAAGTTTAAAAAAGTGGTACAAACTGTGACCTATTTGCCGCACTTTATTTCTACAATTGTGGTATGCGGCATGTTGGTTGACTTTTTGGCGGATGACGGATTAATCACGCAGCTGATAGAACTGTTCGGCGGAGAAGCAAAATATTATCTAAACTATCCACAGTATTTCCGTACGATTTATGTTTCTTCCGGCATTTGGCAGAATATCGGCTGGGGCAGTATTATTTATTTAGCGGCGCTGTCGGGAATAGATACGGAATTATATGAGGCGGCGACTATTGACGGCGCGGGACGGCTGCGGCAAACCTGGCATATCACGCTTACCGGTTTGCTGCCCACCATCGTGACGCTGCTGATTCTGGAAATTGGCAAGCTCATGAATTTGGGCTATGAAAAAATTATCCTGCTGTATAACGGTAATACCTACGAGACGGCGGACGTCATTTCCACCTATGTGTACCGGTTGGGGCTGGGCGCGTCAAGACAGTATAGTAATACCACGGCAATCGGGCTGTTCAACAGCGTCATCAATTAAATTCTATTGGTCAGCGCAAAA
>CBCTHD010000564.1:0-1613 GCA_965146615.1 uncultured Clostridia bacterium | reverse complement strand
TTGAAGCCACAGCAAAGATGAATGAAATATTAAGTAATATAACCGGTTCAGAGGAATTTGAAGTAGAGCGGCCGGAGGATAACGGAATCGTTGTCGATGTGACGGATTACGGTGCATCTCCGAGTAATACGCCGCTGCAAAATATAGAAGCGTTTGCAAAAGCAATCGAAGCGGTGAAGGAAAAAGGAGCCTGGAAGCTGAATATTCCATATGGTGAATATCATCTGGGCGGCGGCGGACTAAACGCTATAGAATTGACGGATATCACCAATTTGAAGATTGATGGGAACGGAGCAACGCTTATATTCAGTCTGCCAGCGACACAGGTGACGAATCCGAGCTATATATACATAAAAGGCACTGAGAGACTAGAATTGAACAATATTACGCTTGACTGGGATTGGGATTCCTATCCGCTGTTTGCGATTGCGAAGGTATGTGGCGCGGATGTGTCGGCGGGAACAGTCGAGTTTGAGGTTGATAACGCGCTCAGCACCTGTACGCTGGTAGATGACCTTCTTTATTATGGTATCTGTGGCTATGATGTGACAACTGGGAACAAGTCGGATTTGGTAGGGTATCAAGTGGCAGGTACCGTAAATGGAATAGAACGAACAGGCGAAAAAACGTTTCAGTTGACTTACAATGTTGCGAGCAACGCAGGAAAGGCGGTTATCGGTGACTATGCATTTGTTGCTTTTAAAACTGCATCAAGTGTCTTCAATGCATTTCGTATGACGGATAATCAACATATGACGTTTGACAACATAGAAGTCAACGGAGCACCCTATCAGATTTGGTACAGCGATGCGTCGGAGTATTTTCAGGTTATCAACTGCCGTTTTCAGCCAAAAGCGGGAAGCGGACATCGGTTTGTTTCCTATGGCGGTATTGAAACGCACTCTGTAAACGGGTACTTTAAACTGGAAAACAGTGTGTTCGACGGCATATGCGACGATAATCTGCACTTATCCAACCACTTTTTCGGCGGCGGGGCAGAAACAGGAAATCCCAAGATAGATGATTACACCGTCATGCTGGATTATCTGCAATATTGGGCGGTGGGAAACGATATATACGAGGGCGCTAAGTTTGTGTGCGGCTCAGATCAATTTGAACTATATAATTGGGAATCCACAATAGAGAGTTTTGAGTGGGAAATGAACGTATATACGGGAAATTCACAGCACAGGTGTAAGGTGAAGTTTAAAGATCCCCTCCCGGAAAACTATGATGATTCCTTTGTATTTTGGAATGCCGACAAATTTACCGGCAACTACATCATTCGCGGCAACGAGTTCAAAAACGGAATGTGTCATGGTTTGTATATCGGGCTGCCAAACGGCACAATAGAAAATAACACGTTTGATAACTTCGGTTACCCGCCGGTCATTGTGAATTGCGTGATTCGGTGGAGCAGATGGTATATAGGGACGCCAATTAACAATGTGATAATCAGAAACAATGCGCTGACAAACAATGACACGGCGCGGCGCGACCCCTCAGCGCTTTTTGTCGGCGGTGGATATGACTACCAGCCCTCCGATTATTATCCGGTGGAAGGACGTATCGCAACGAATGTACTGGTGGAAAACAATGTGGTAGATAATTCC
>CBCTHD010000563.1:0-1618 GCA_965146615.1 uncultured Clostridia bacterium | reverse complement strand
GGCACATATCTGCGGTGTGTTTCGGAAGATAAAGGAGCTTGCGGGAAATTGGTATTTTAACAGTTTATTATCATAGGGCAATTGTTGTGGATTGTCCACTTCATTGCCCGTCTCCGCCAAATCCAGATGGCTAATTTCACCATTTGCGTTGCGCGCAACGCGTACCAATTGCGGTGTAATACTCCCGTTTTCCACAGCGGCAAGCCACTCATTTTTACTGTTTCCCCGCAACATCTTTCCATCTACGGTAAGTTTGTCTGCAACCGTGCATACGGTAACAGGACCTCCGGCGGGATAGATTTTTATTTCAGCTTTACCAAATCCCTGTTGTTTTGCCGCAATCAGGTACGCATATTCAAATTTGTCGTCCGTCTGCTCCATTGTTACGAACGTTCCGTCCACTCCAACCGTAAACGTGCCGGAAAGCCCTGCTTCTAATTGTTCACTGTAATAGGTCTTAAAATAGTCGGACAGCCGGTAAATGTTTCCTTCCACGACAACCTTTTCTTCCGCTATTTCCTCTATGATACCGCTGACGGTTTGACTGCAAACCGTCATGCTGACCAGCAGGCCATCCGCAGACTCCCGCACCGCCACAACGCTGCCCTTGTCGATGTCGTATAGTGTAAGCGCTTCTCCTTCCGTGTCTGAAATGGAATAAATACATTCATATGCCTCCAAGTCTACCACGCTATTTGGATCATTTTTGTCTGCAACGGTTTTCTTTTGCACATCCACAGAATCAACAATGATATATCTGCACCGGTCAACAAAGAGATAGTCATAGCTTCCGTCCCCATCATTGTCCAACAGCCGCACAGTTCCGCTACCGGTGAGGTAACGCTCGTCTACAGACGCCGGACGCCCATTATAAATGAGCATCCAACCACTTTCCAGCGTCAGTCGGTTCGACTTTCCCGTTTGCGCATCGTCATATTTTAACGTCCTTCCTTCGAGGTCAATAATGTCCTCCAGATTTAGGGAAATCTCGTCATTTTTATATGGAACAAGGCAAACCAGTGTCCGAAGTTCCATATCCTCTTCATAGTACGCATAGCAGCTTCGGCCCAGCAGGTCAGCGGTCGCATTGTCATATTCGTATTCCACACCGTCAATACAAATATAGCCTTCCTTGCATGTGGAAACTGTAAAATCCAGCGAATTATAAGGTGTTGCATTAACGATTCCCTGGGTGGAATCAATGTGGTAAAGCCTGTTCAAGTAGGTATCCTCTGCCTTATCATAATAATAGTCTTCGCTGCCTACCGTTGTCGCTTCAAAAACATTCGTCTGGATCAACTGGAACAACAATAGCTTTGCGTCTTTGGCGCTCAGCGTCTGACCGGACACGCTGTCTCTGGTCAATTTGAGTTCAACCGCGACACTCAGGTAACCAGCGGGATATCCTCCCCTGCTCTCCGCAATAAACTTGTAACCGGCCGCGCACACCGCTATTTTCACCGCCTCCTGATAGGTAATTGGCTCATTGGGACGAAATTGTTCCCCATCCGATATCCACCCCATCGCAAGCGCAGCATTTACCGTAGCGGTCAACGTGCCGCTTACGTCAGAAAAACTAGTTGCCGCGTTACCCGCATTTTCTATTTGAAAAAGCCTG
>CBCTHD010000562.1:0-1624 GCA_965146615.1 uncultured Clostridia bacterium | reverse complement strand
TTTTGGAAAGCGGTACACATACAGAATTGATGCAGCAAAAAGGACGTTACTATCAAATGGTCATTAGCCAAATGGGACTGGATGACGGTGTCGTTTCTTAAATTTATTTCATGTTGTGCTGTAAGTCAAAAGAAGGTGGTACTCATATGGGTACCACCTTCTTTCACACCGCCAAATATTTTGTTTTCTAGCAAATGCGCGGCAGTCCTTCCCCATATAATTCCGGGATGATACGCGTTCCACCAATCGCTGTTTTCATTAGAACTGCGCCCTCCTGTTCATCGCTTACTTTCCCAATATTTGCGGCGTTTACACCATATTTAGAGCGCTGCATACAGTCTAATGCTGTTTGCGCGTCTTCTCCGGCAACCACTGCAACCATTTTTCCCTCATTTCCCATATACAGCGGGTCCAATCCCAAAACTCCACAAAATCCTTGCACTTGTGCGGACACAGGAATTGTCTGCTCTTCGAGTTCTATAGAATATCCGCTTGCCGCAGCAAACTCATGCAAAATGGTCGCCAATCCGCCGCGTGTCACATCACGCATCGCCTTTATCCGCACACCACTTTCCAACAAACAAGTTACCATTTCTCCCAGTGGCGCACAATCGCTGACAATCTGATTTTGAATTCCCAGCCGCGCACTCATGATGGCAGCGTGATGGTCCCCCAAATTTCCTGAAAGCAAAATAATATCCCCGGGTGCACAGTTCACCGCGCCAAAGTTTTGATTTTCCGGCACGAATCCAACACCAGCCGTATTGATATATATACCACCCTGCCCGCCAATCACTTTGGTGTCGCCGGCCACAATCGTAACACCGGCTTCCCGTGCGGTTTCCGCCATAGAGCATACAATGTGCTTCAATTCTTCCATTTCTGTGCCTTCTTCTAAAATAAAACCGCTGGTTAAATAGTGCGGCTGCGCACCGCTCATGAGCAAATCATTTACGGTTCCGCAAACGGCAAGCCGTCCGATGTCGCCACCTGGAAAAAATAATGGTGTCACTACAAAACTATCTGTTGTCACAGCTAAACGTCCATTTCCCGGTACTACCGCGGCATCTTCCATACGCGCCAAAGCTGGATTCTGAAACGCCTTAGCAAAAATAGTCTCAATCAGTTCCGAAGTTGCTTTACCGCCGCCACCATTCGCCATTGTAATATTCATATATAAGTCCTACTTTCTGCTATTATAAAGATGACAACAGCTGCCTTCCCGCGACACCATACACGCGCCTTGCGGTGTATATGGCGTGCATACATCACCAAACAAGGGACATTGCTCCGGCTGCAGCACCCCTGTCAACACCCGAGCACAGCAACACGAAGGATTGCCACCGCCATCCTGATCCAATCCGTCGCTGCCAGCATCATATGCCTCAAATTCCGGCCGCAGCTTCAGCCCTGAATTTGAAATCACACCCATACCGCGCCATGCCGCATCGCATGGTATAAAATATGTTTTTACTGCACGTTGCGCCTGTTCATTGCCTTGCGGCGTAACGGCAGACCGGTATAAATTCACGACACCCGCTTTTCCATGCCTTTGTACCAACGTATAGACTGCTGCCAACAGTTGAGGACCATCAAAGCCAGCTACAACAAATGGCAGCCGATA
>CBCTHD010000561.1:0-1638 GCA_965146615.1 uncultured Clostridia bacterium | reverse complement strand
ACATCTGCACCGTTTTTATCGCTGGCTCTTTTTGATATGCCTCAAACACATTCACAAAAACACATTCTTTCGCCCGCCGACGCTGAACAACATACTGTAACGTCCGGTCAGGCGGACAGTTTGGTCCTTTCGCTGTGTAAATCTCCATTCCTGTCCCAAGTGAAAACAGCCGTAAATACCCATGCGGCGTTTTCCACTCCTGTGTGTGCATTGCTTTTTTTTGCAGCCGCGACACCTCTGACAAATAGCAAAACGGCTTCTTTTCGCTCAGCTTTTCAACAGCTTCCCCTTCCGTCGCCATGGTCTGCTCACCATCGATATGAAGAACCCAGTCGGTGCAGCGAACTTCCGGATGCTGTACCGTCACTACATCAATAAAATAGTTTTCTTTCCAAAGAATGCGTCTTCGGTAGCGCGTTCCGGCATACGCCTTCTCATCCCACTGCTTTATCACAAAAGACGGCGGCATTATATCAGAGCGATTCCATTGCACAAGACAATCCAAAAATACCGCATCTTGATTGCACTCATATGCCAGCACACTGCATTTTTGTGGCGGTTGATTTTCTTCATTGACCATTACGGTATTATGTGACCCCGTATTCTTATAATAATCGTAGTGCCATGGGACGCCGTACGGAACCGTTCCCAAGTCGCTGCAAAGCTGATCGCCAAAAGCTGCAAAACTGATTCCAAGCCGGTCGTAATGATCGTGCTCCCCGCCGAAGGGGCTGTGCTTCACCAGCAAATACCTGCCCTCTCTGCCGCGCAAGACAGTGATACCGCTGCCCTTCTCATCATGGTAATTGTCGTATTCGTTCCGGTGACAAGGCGGCAAGGTTTCCACCCCAAAGAAAAAGGATTCCATACTTTCTCGCGGCGTGGCTTGATAGGCTATATGCAGCAGCTGCAAAAGTGTCTCATCTCGGTAATAATAATAGCTGAATTCTAACGTTAAATCGGCGGCAAATTTTTGTCCCAAGCAGCGTGAATCATTCAGCGCCGGCATGGTATTATCTTCCAGGAGCAACGCTTTTGCCTTTTTCGCCATGCGCAAGTATTGTAAATCCTGCAAATGGCTGTACTGCGTGTGCCGCGCAAAAATTTCATATGCATAAAACGCGGTCAACGCGTATTGGTGATAACTAAATGATCCTTCAAACCAAAAATCGTCCGAAAGAACCCCTTGTTTTCGCTGATCCAACAAAGCAAACGGCACATACAACCCCTGTTTTATGATTTCTTCCTCCTGCAATAGCAGTCCCAAAATGCCAATTGAAGAATGGATTAAAACTTCATGGTTGTGGACTTGCTTTTCCCGATGTTGTATCAAAAATTCTGCTCCGACACGAAACAGACGCTTGCAAATGAATTCTTGTTCTTTCTTCGAAAAAACCTCCGATACCATATCATACGCATACCCCAGCTTTCGCAAAAATACCGCCTCATCCAAAGTCTGCGCAAATGCCATCCCCGGCCCGTTATACAGTATATCTCCGTGCTCCCGGTAATTGGGGTATTTTTCTGCATACCCTGTCAGTATTTGTGCTACAGCCGCGGCATCTTCCGGCTTTTGAGTCAAGACATATAAATACGCCCTACGCAGTGCAGTATCGGCGTTTTCGTTATGTACCAAAG
>CBCTHD010000560.1:0-1645 GCA_965146615.1 uncultured Clostridia bacterium | reverse complement strand
TAAATTCTTATTATCATTAAGAACAGAATATTTTACTATCGTATCTTTTTTATCAGAACATAATAAAATTCCTATTGTTGGATTATCATCTTATGCTTTTATTTCAATAACATAATATCTAACATAAAAACGTAAGGAAATAAAAAAATGCAGAAACGAAAAACTCATTTCTGCATTGCTAGTTTCTTTCGCGTATTCACCATACGGGTGGGAAGTTTTTTTGTGCCGTTTTATTTTTTTTCAAATGATTTACAGTCTGTGCACTGATCCATGGTTGGGTTCAGCTCGTGTGTCCCTACCAGGATACTGTCCAGGGAACAGTAGTTTTCCTGCTGACAGTGGTGTTTGCACTGCTGCACGGTACATTGAATGCTTTTGTTTGCATGACAATCCATAATAAAAATCCTCCTTGACTTGAGATCGAAATTAGTATGCTAAAAATGTTTAGAAAATATACGAAAAATGTTAGAAAATCATTTATAAATTCATTATGAATTTTTAAGAATTATGTCGTAAAATAGAGAAGATGGAAAACAGAAGTTTACGTGGGGAAATGATTGGTGAGAAAAGGGGCAGGCATGATGAACATATTGATTTTAAGCGGAAAATTTGGTATGGGGCACGTGGCGGCGGCAGCCGCGCTGCAAAGCCAGATGCAGGCGCGGTTTCCGGGCGCGCGCGTAACGGTTTGCGACATTGTGGAACATCTAATGCCGCAGGGCAGCGGCACGCTCTACCGATCGTTTGGCGTGTTGGTGCGCCATGCAAAATTGCTGTATAATTTGTATTATACCGGCAGCGATAAATTACCGCAACCCTGTAAAAACGCAGCGGCAGGCATATTTTTACGCTCTTTCCGTCGGCTCATGCTTTTGTGGCAACCCGATGTTGTAATTGCAACGCTGCCGTTCGGCGCGCAATTGGTATCGTTTTACAAAAAGCTGTATCCCGGCAGCCTGTGCGCTGTGACCTGCATTACGGACGTCAGTGCGCACAATGAATGGATTTCACCGGATACGGATTTATATTTTGTCCCCGCAGCAGAGGTGAAATGGGAACTGATGCGCAAGGGTATCGCGGCAGATAAAATCCAGGTCAGCGGCATTCCGGTGCGGGACCAATTTCACTGCGGCGGAGACGGCACATCACATACCGGCCGGGAACTGCTGATTTGCGGCGGTGGGCTGTGCCTGCTGCCCCGGCAAGGAAGCAAGTTTTATTCAGCGCTCAGCCGCGTACCGGGCATACATACCACCATCTTGACAGGAACAAACCGCACACTTTATGAAAAATTACAGGGACGCTGGGACAATATCGATGTGGTGAGTTTCACCGATCATGTGGAGGAGTATATGCGCGGCGCGGATTTGCTGCTCTCCAAGCCAGGTGGCATTACCCTGTTTGAAAGCATTTATGAGGGCGTACCCATGCTGGTGTACCGTCCGGAACTGGGACAGGAAAAGAAAAACGCACGGTTTATAGAACGGCATGACATTGGACGGGTCTGTTGGGAAAAGTCTGATGATGTCGTGGCGGAGATAGTAGACCTGCTGGACGACACCGAACAGCTGGCACGTATGCGGGAGAATATCAAAGCGGTACGCCGCAGCCTGCACAAGGACCCTGCCGCAGCCATTGCCCGACA
>CBCTHD010000559.1:0-1646 GCA_965146615.1 uncultured Clostridia bacterium | reverse complement strand
AGATTTTCCACCAATGTATTATACCGTTCTTCGTGTTCTTTTTCTACAGCGCCAACCATTTCAAACAAGGTTGCAAGCTGGTCAAAGCCTTCCTCCTTGGCTTCCTGTGCGAATTGTTTATACATTTCACTCCATTCATATTTTTCCCCGCCGGCAGCCGCTACCAGGTTTTCTTCTGTCGTACCAATGCCATCCAGCTGTTTTAGCCATAATTCAGCATGTGCTTTTTCGTTTGCTGCCGTCAAGTCAAAGATACCGCCAATTTGCTCATAGCCTTCCTGCCGCGCTTTTTCCGCATAATAATTATAGCGGTTGCGCGCCATCGATTCCCCACTGAATGCAGACCATAAATTTTGTTCCGTCTTGGTTCCCTTTAATTCCTTCATGTTTTTTTCCTCCTGCTTTATATAATAGGATTTCCTTCCTATTATTTGTAAAACGGGAGGATTTATACAGTTTTTCTTACAAAAAATCCCAGCAGCATGCTGGGATTTTTTTCATACTAAGCCTGATCCAAACCTTGTTTGATATCTGCAATAATGTCTTCTACATTTTCCAGGCCAACGGAAAAACGAATCATACCACTGTCGATTCCGGCAGCAATCAACTGCTCGTCGCTCAACTGACGGTGCGTTTCACTAGCAGGATGCAGGACACAGGTACGAATATCGGCAACATGTACCTCGTTTGAAGCAAGCTGCAGACTGTTCATAAATTTCATAGCAGCTTCCTTCCCGCCTTTCATCACAAAGGAAATCACCCCGCTGCAGCCTTTCAAATATTTTTGTGACAACTCATAATTTTCATCGCTTTCCAGTCCCGGATATTTGACACATTCCACCTTATCCGACTGTTCCAAATAACGTGCAACTGTCATGGCGTTTTCGCAATACTGCTTCATTCTGACCGCAAGCGTTTCCAAACCAAGATTGAGCAAAAATGCTGAATGGGCCGCGGGATAAACGCCGAAATCTCTCATGAGCTGCATTCTTGCCTTGATAATATATGCCATATCCCCATATGTTTGCGTATAAGATATGCCATGATATGACTCATCGGGTTCTGTCAGTCCCGGAAACTTTCCGTTTGTCCAGTCAAATTTACCGCTGTCTACAATCACACCGCCCACTTGAACCGCATGACCGTCCATATATTTTGAAGTGGAGTGAATGACAATATCCGCTCCATATTCAAACGGTTTACATAATATCGGTGTAGCAAAAGTGTTGTCAACGATCAACGGAACCTTTTGGCTGTGTGCAATTCTTGCAAAGCGTTCTATATCAAAAACGGTTAAAGCAGGATTGGCAATCGTTTCCCCAAACACAGCTTTTGTATTGGGCTGGAATGCCGCCAAAATTTCCTCATCGGAAGCATTTTTATCAATATAGATACATTCAATCCCCAGTCTTGGCAACGTATGCGAAAATAAATTGATGGTGCCGCCATAAATCTCCGATGTACTTATAATACTATCGCCCGCACTACAGATATTTAATATGGAGAGCAATGTCGCCGCCTGTCCCGACGTAGTACACATCGCGCCGACGCCGCCTTCCAGCGCCGCAATTTTTTCTTCCACTGCCATTACCGTCGGATTTCCAAACCTTGAGTAACACAGCGATTTTGTGGGGTCGTCAAAGATT
>CBCTHD010000558.1:0-1673 GCA_965146615.1 uncultured Clostridia bacterium | reverse complement strand
ATGACGCCATTTTCGTCAACACTTTTCCCCGTGCCGTCCGTAATAATTTGAAAATCGTCCGTATCAATTCCGTTTGCAAAACGTGCGTCATACAAAATAAACGTGTGAGTCAACCAGTTATTTGTATTGGTCAGCTGCTTGAACTCTGCCTTACGTTTCCCGCCCTGCGCATCATAGTAAATCGAAAAACCGCCGTAGCTGTCGTCCAGATATTCTACCGATACTTCAACCGTTTCCTCTGCTTTTAAATCATAAATAAAGTCATTATCAATTTTGCAGCTGACAAAAGACGCGTTGGCAACACCCGGCTTCAAAACCCAACCGGTTTTTCCGCCGCTTTCTTCCGTTGTCACGGAGGTTCCAAGCGGCATTTCCGCCTGCATACCGCTGACCGTCGGCTCGGCGTCGGAGAGCAGCGCATAAGCGCTGTTCTCCGCTGCACAAACACTTGGAAAAGCGGAAACAATCATCATGAGTATTAACCAATATACTGTTTTTCTTATATTCATCCTCTCGTCTCCCCTTACATGACTGCAAAAAATCATTCCACAATCTCGGCGCTGGCTAAAGGTTTCATTTCCGTTAAATTATCAAACACAAATACTTTAATCGCATCCGCACCGGCGCAAGCTGCGGCATCTTCTGCGGACAGCGTGACAGTGTTCACACGCGGTGTTCCCGGCTGCGGCGCATACGCCAGCGCCGTTGCATAGACAAGCGTATTGTTCTTATGCGCCACAAGCGTCACAAAGGCGCTCGTTGTCTCTGTCGTCGTATTGACAACCGTAACGTCTACCGTAATCTTCCCATCCGCTGTGATGTCTGCAAGTGTGTCCACCGCCATACCATTACATTTGATAACGGGTTTCAGATAGGTAATTTCACCGCTGTCTGTGGTAAAGGCATATCGGATCCCTTTTGCAATCGGTTTGCCGTCCGCGCTTGTGCTGTCCTCTCCGACAACAACAGCGTACTCTGTATCCGGCGCCAGGCAATCAGCAAATGTCACAACTGCCTTCGTCCCGTCCAGATTTACACTGTAGTCCGCCGCATTCAGTCCTTCAACCGTGATATTTGCAGTGCTCATTTCTTGAGAGAACTCCACCTCCGCGCCTATTAATCCGGCGGACAGCGTGCGGCTGTAACCATATACTGTGCCGTCATATTTGTTAAATCGCATTCCATTTACCGTTGCGGGAGCTGGTTCCAGCTTTGTTATCTTGATATTGTCAAGATAAATTCTGTCTGGTTTGTATTCACCCGCAGATAGGATTCTTGTAAAAACGAACGCATCGTATTCCATTTGTTGCTTGCTGCCCGGCAGATAGTCCAGACTTTGCACCAAATTCCCGTCAAAATATATATCGTATTTTTTGTTGTCTAAATCTATTTCAAATTTATACTTATGCATCGTCGCGCTGTTTTTAATCAGCGAACCGCTTCCCGCCGCCGTTATTAGTCCCGTCTTCCAGTCTCCATTCATCCCTCCCCAAGTGCGCGCTGCATTATCCGCATTGGCATGTACAAAAGATTTATTAGCGCTATCCCAATAAGTCAAGCCTGCATACAAATCCGCATTCGCCCATCGGTTTGTATAGCTGTATTCCATGGAGGTGTCCTGCTTGTCCGAAAGTCCGAAGGCATAGTCTACTAATTGACTTACATTAGGATCA
>CBCTHD010000557.1:0-1675 GCA_965146615.1 uncultured Clostridia bacterium | reverse complement strand
CCCACCCGTTGCCGGAAAAATGATTCATTATATGTAAAACGCTGCATTCTACACCACATGCAAAACGCCCCTCCGCCATGGCGAAGAGACGTTTTTTCATTACGATTTCACTTCAAATGTTCCGCATTTCCATACAATACGGGAAATCACCAAAAACAGCAGCAGCCAGGTGACAATGCTTCCCAGCACCATAATACCAACAACCGTTTTTGATGCTTTTGCTAACACTGCCAGTACGATCATCAGCAACAAAACCGTAAATATTCCGTGTTCTACCGCATGTCCAATGCGCTCCGCTCTACGCTGTCGTTTGTCTCCCACATAGAGCCGTCCACAGGAGGGGCAACGGCAACGGCTATAAAATGCACGGTTCATCAGATAAATCGCAAATGGTGGCCGACCGCCCGTGCAAGCAGCACACGTATCCTGTTCCGTCTCCATATTTCCTGCCCTCCAATGTCATTATTTCAAAAAGAATTTACTGATGTATCCATAAATAAAAATGTACAGAACGCCCAGCGGCAAAATAATCGTGACATAGTACCGCAGCCATTTTGGAAATTTCATTCCTTTGCCGGCATTGGCTTCCGCAATAAAATTCTCCCAGCCCCAACCCCGTTTGCTGACACAAAACAACAAATAAACCAGTGAGCCAAGCGGCAACAGATTGTTGCTGACGATAAAGTCCTCCAAATCCAGGATGTTGCTGCCCTCACCCAGCGGCTGAAATCCGCTGAGTAAATTAAACCCAAACACGCAGGGCAAAGACAGCAGGATCACGAGAACAAGATTCACGGCAACCGCTTTTTTTCTGGACCAGCCCCAAAGATCCATTGCAAACGAAAGAATATTTTCAAAAACCGCTATGATTGTGGATAGTGCAGCAAACGACATAAAAATGAAAAAGCACGTGCCCCACACCCGTCCGCCCGCAATGGCGCTAAAAATATTGGGCAGCGTGATGAATACCAAGCTGGGACCGCTGCCGGGATTGACGCCAAACGAAAAACAGCTTGGAAAAATAATGAATCCCGCGATGAATGCCACCGCCGTATCCAGCAACATAACATTGATGGATTCTCCTGTCAGCGAACGTTCCTTCCCAATATAGCTCCCAAAAATTGCCAGAGACCCCATGCCGATACTAAGCGTGAAAAACGCTTGTCCCATCGCTGCATTAATCCCCTCTGCCAGCCCGTTTTCCGCGAATTTGCGAAAATCCGGCTTTAAGTAAAATTGCAATCCCTCCGCTGCTCCCGGCAGTGTAGCCGCACGGACTGCAAGCACTATCATAATCAGAAACAGCGCCGACATCATGAATTTCGTGATTTTCTCCACACCTTTTTGTAGCCCCATGGAACAAATTCCGAACCCGAGCAGCACAGCAATCGCCATCCAAAACACCATCTCGCCTGGCCGTGCTGTCAGCGTGTTAAATACCGTCTCCACCTGCGCTGTATCCAGCCCCACAAATTCTCCACGTGCCATTTTCACAAAATATGCCAGCATCCAGCCGCCGATTGTTGTGTAAAACATCATCAGCAAGTAATTTCCCGCCATCGCCACATAGCCATACCAATGCCATTTCGTCCCTTTTGGCTCCAGTACTAAAAAAGACCGCGCCACACTTTGCCGGCTGCCTCGTCCTACTGCAAACTCCATCACCATAATAGGC
>CBCTHD010000556.1:0-1676 GCA_965146615.1 uncultured Clostridia bacterium | reverse complement strand
TAATGACGGCGAAAATTACAAATCCGATAGACGGCTTCACCAAATATGTGGATTTCCGGCTAACGCTGGTCATGCAAAATGGGTTTGCGGAAAAATTTGATACTGATGTGACCGGAACGCCCAGCAGCAACGGACAGCCGGGAACAACGACCTTTGCGGAGTATCCTATGTGGACGTTTTCCTATCCCGGTCTGACAAACGGCACGAGCGGCGAAGTCCACAATTCCCAGGTGCTCGTAAATGATGGGTATTTGACGCTGAAAAAGGTATCAGGTGAGCAAACGGACAATTACGGTGAATGCCTGGTAGCGATGCGCCCGCTTAGCCGCGTAAGGAAAAATTTTGCATTTCGTGGAACCGCACGGCTTTTATTGACGTCTAAAGTATATGGAAACGGAACTTGTAGATATACAGTTCTGTCCGATGATGGGCGTAAGCCGTTTGAATTGGTTTTGGATGGAACGATGGAAAATGTGCAGGTTATTTATGGCAGCGATGGTCAGGGAAATGCTATCACGCAGTCACTGAATATTAATCCGACGACCGCGCATGAATATATGCTGGAAATTGATACACAGCAAGGTTTTGCGCTTTACGTAGATGATATGCCTGTTTATACGGCGGATAGTGAGTTGATGCGGCAGTTCCTTAGCGGAGTGCAGCCGAAGTTCAATCTGTCCAAGCTGAAAATGTGGATTACAAACGACGCGCCGGGGGATACGGAAATAGGATATTTAAATAGCCTTGTATTCCGTGAAATCGAGACGGCGGCGGCAGATACTCCTTTCGATGATGCGGTGGAAATTGAAATCGCGGACTATGTCAGCGAGACGGAGTACACAACCAGTCAAGATAATTACTATAAATTTACGGTACAATCTTCAGGCGATTATATGATAGATTTCTATTCGATGTCTAACGAGTGCAATATTACCTTGCTGAACAGCAATTATTGTGTTATAGAATCTAGTCCGGAGCTGAATAATGATTACAGTATGCGCATTGGCGGCAGTCTCGTTGCGGGGGAAGAATATTATTTGCGCGTGCGCTCCAAATCGCCGACGAGTTATCGTTTTCAGGTAATACGGGCGGTGCCTATTTCAGAGCCATCAGTGACAGTGGGAACCGATTCGGTTCATTTGAGCGGCACGTCGCAGGTGCTGAATAATGATATTAACGTTACGGTGTACGATCCGAAAGGCGCCATAGTATATACGGGAAACATGGTGACGAACAGCGTGGGGAATTATGAAACGACCATCGGACTGCTGGATGACCCACTGCAAGGCACGTACCAAGTAGCGTTGTCTGCCATGAACTCGTATGAACCAACGATAACGACCTTTAACTATCACGGCGCGTCTACGTATAAGCCCTTAGTGAAAAGCGTGCTGCAAAACAAACCCTGGAGATATTATACAATAGAAAACATAGAAACGCATATTGTTCAGTCCACGGTTGACAGCTCGCGTTATAGATTTTCAGCCAGCCTGGATATGCACTATTCCATTCCGGCGGCGTGCCAGGAATTTGGCAGCGTCATAAAACGGGATTGTCAGGTGATTTTGAGCATTTATGACAGAGAGAATAACAAGTCGTATCACAGGACGGCAAGAATAATCAAAGGACAGGAGTGGCAAGAGGATGTTTCGATTTGTTTGGAAGCAGAGCTGCCG
>CBCTHD010000555.1:0-1681 GCA_965146615.1 uncultured Clostridia bacterium | reverse complement strand
TATCGTCCTCGCGCAGTGTTACGACATAGTTGTTGCGGGTCGGCTGCACACTAATCAACGTATACCGGTCATCCGCGCCGCGCACCGTATAGAAATCCACTTCCTGTCCCAGCAGCGCTGCCGCATTGGTTTCCCCTACGCGATAGATAACGCCGTCTATCATCACTTCATCGTCTTTCATGTTTTGCACCGGAACATCCAACCAGGTATCCACATTGGCAGACACAATGCCTTTCGCTTTATAGGTTGCTTCGTCGGCGGTTTCCAGCAAGTGCCGCCCCCGAATTGTCTCACCCTTTGCCACTTCATAGACAACTTCTTCGCCCGACGCCGACTGTATCATCAAATCCACATCCAGCGCATTGTACAGCAATTCAACAAAATCACTCCGCGTAAATATGTTTCCGGAGGAAATATTCTTTAGCAATCCCGTTTCTGCCGCCACTATCATATGTCCGGTCGGATAGCCGCCGTTTCCGTTTGCCACCGCGCCATATCCCAGCGACACAACAATGGTTTTTACCGCTTCTTCCAAGCTGATGGTATTATCCGGCCCAAAAGTACCGTCCCCGTATCCGTTCATGAGATTCATCTGTACCGTAAACGATATGGTGCGTGCATACCAGGCATCCATGTCCACGTCGTTAAACAGCGGCTGAATTTCCGCCATTTGCGCTGCCTCGTCAAATTTTAAAAATTTCAGCAGTGCCTCCGCAAACTCTGCTCGTGTCAGCGGCTGGTCCAAGTTATAATCTCCGTTTTCATCTCCTTGAATGATGCCCAGTGAGGTAATGTCAAACAATGCTTTTTCACTCGCCGCCTGCGCGAACCCTCCCAGGCTCAGCAGCATACAAGCGGTCAATACCATTACAATCCATTTTGTGTGTTTCATTTTTTCTCTCCCCTTTTACAGTATTGTTATTAGACGGTAGATGACCACCGCTGCCTGTTCCCGCAGCAGTCCGTCCTGCGGCAGGAATTCTCCTGTTTCAAATCCTTGAACCAATCCTAACTTCACCGCCTGGGCAACATACTCCTGCGCCCAGTCAGAAATGCTATTTCCATCAATAAACGTTGTCTCCAGTTCCAGTTCCGGAAGCGTTTTTCCACAGTACACATAGGCGTTTACCATGATTTTCGCCATTTCTTCCCGCGTGATGGCATCCTCCGGGCGGAGCATACCGCCGCTTCCCTCCATCAATCCAGCATCTGCTGCCGCCAAAACCGTTCCGGTATACCAAGCGTTCGCCGGCACATCGTCGAATATTTCGCGGTAGTCAACCGCCGGCAGGTCAAGCGCCCGTGCCAGCATACTGGCAAATTCCGCACGCGTTACGCCGTCCTGCAAACGCAAGGACGTACCGTCGCCCTGTACAATGCCGCGGTCTATCATTTCTTCCAACTCCGTCTGCGCCCAAGGTCCCTGTAATTCCGCTTTCATGTCCGGTGTGGGCTGTGGCGTTGGGGTTACTTCCGTATCATTGACAATGGGGACTTGCATACCAATACCGCCGCTGCCGCCGGAAGAAGTACTGTTGCCGCGAGAACCGCCGCCGGAAGATGAGGGACCACTGCCGCTCGATGAACCGCTGCTGCTGCCGGACGCCAGCACGGTGAACTGGTATCCCTGTGTCTGGCTCAACTGCTGATAGGAAGCGTCCACGCGCAGATTCACTGCTTG
>CBCTHD010000554.1:0-1685 GCA_965146615.1 uncultured Clostridia bacterium | reverse complement strand
TTACAATATCATTATAGCAGAATGAAAACTATTTGGCAAGGAGGAAATGGTTATGAAAGAAAAAAAGAACCCAATAGTACCTGGATTTTCGCATATTTTACATGGTGGGGATTACAATCCGGAGCAGTGGATAGAGACGCCGGAAATCTGGCAGGAGGACATGCGCCTGATGAAGCTGGCAAATTGTAACACCATGTCCATTGGTATTTTTTCCTGGGCGATGCTGGAGCCGGAGGAAGGCGTTTACGATTTTTCCGTTTTGGATAAAGCAATGGATAATATTTACCGCAACGGTGGAAAGGCGGTGCTGGCAACGCCCAGTGGCGCGCGTCCTCATTGGATGAGCGACAAATATCCCGAAGTACTGCGTGTTTTGCCGGACCGGCGGCGCGCGTTGTTTGGCGTCCGGCACAACCATTGCTTTACCTCGCCTGTCTATCGGGAAAAGACAGCGAAAATCAACCGTCTTTTAGCGCAACGATACAAGGATCATCCTGCGCTGGGTATGTGGCACGTTTCTAATGAATATGGCGGAGAATGCCATTGTCCGCTGTGCCAAGCGGCATTTCGGGAATGGTTGAAGAAAAAATACCAGGGCGATTTGGAGCGGCTGAACCATGCATGGTGGACGGCGTTTTGGAGTCACCGCTATACGTCCTGGGAGCAAATTGAGTCGCCGTCGCCGATTGGGGAACAATATGTGCACGGACAAAATTTGGATTGGATGCGTTTTGTAACGGATCAAACAGCGGATTTCATGCGAAATGAGACAGCACCGCTGCGGGAAATTACGTCGCATATTCCGGTGACAACCAATTTTATGGGCTTCTATCCTGGATTAAATTATTGGAAGCTGCGTGAAGAGGTGGACGTGATTTCTTGGGACAATTACCCGGATTGGCACGCGCCGCATAATACCACTGCGGTAGCAGTGCAGACGGCTTTTTTACACGATATGAACCGGAGTTTTTTGCAAAAACCGTTTATGATGATGGAAAGCACGCCCAGTCACGTAAATTGGAGAAGCTACAATAAATTAAAACGGCCCGGTATGCATAAACTATCTTCCATTCAGGCAGTGGCGCATGGCAGTGATACTGTCCAGTATTTCCAGTGGCGCAAAAGCCGTGGGTCCAGCGAAAAGCTACACGGTGCGGTGGTGGACCACTGCGGCCACGAGCACACGCGCGTGTTCCGGGAGGTCGCAGAGTTGGGTGCGCTTTTGCAAAAGCTGGACGGCGTTGTTGGAACCATGCCGGAGAGCAAAGTTGCAGTACTGTATGATTGGGAAAACCGTTGGGCGCTGGACGATTTGCAGGGACTGCAAAAGGAAAACAAAAAGTATGTGGAGACTGTGCTGAAACACTATACACCGTTCTGGAAACGCGGCGTCAGTGTAGATGTGCTGAATTTTCATCAAGATCTAAGTCCATACGCCTTGGTGGTGGCACCCATGATGTACATGATGGAGCGGGAAAACATTCTACGTCTGAAACAATATGTGGCGGCGGGAGGCACCCTGGTAGGTACTTACCTGACGGGCGAAGCAAACGAAAACGATTTGTGTTGGCTGGGCGGATTTCCGGCGGAGGAACTCAAAGACGTGTTTGGCTTGTGGGCGGAAGAAATTGATACACTGTATCCGGAGGAACGCAATGCCATTGTCTTACCGGATGGGACAGAAT
>CBCTHD010000553.1:0-1702 GCA_965146615.1 uncultured Clostridia bacterium | reverse complement strand
CCCGTCATTTCTTCGCCGCGTCCCAAGTAGAGTCTTTCGCCCAAGTGCAGCGCCGCGGCACACTTCGCCAGCGTCGCTTCGCAAACCACGCTGGCGCGCACCTTGGTGAGTTCCCCTTCCGGCATGTCAGGAAACTTCTTATAAATATAGTCGCTCACCACAACGGAAAGCACACTGTCTCCCAAAAATTCCAGCCGCTGGTTGCTTTGTAGATGGGTTTGACGCTTTTCATTGGCATACGAGGTATGCGTCAATGCCAGCCGCAGCAGAGAAGCGTTTTGGAAAGTATAGCCGTCAATTTTATTCTGATCCATCACCGTTACTTCCTATTCATCTAATCTTTTGTGCTGTTCTTATCCTTCGTACCGTTTCAGTGCAATCACAGCATTGTGACCGCCAAATCCCAGGGTGTTGGACAATGCATGTGTGATTTGCTGTTCACGTCCTTTTCCCTGCACATAATCCAAATCTAAATCCTCTGACGGATTTTGCAATCCAATGGTTGGCGGCAGGAATCCTTCGTGCAGCGCCAGCGCCGTAATAATTGCTTCCACGCCGCCCGCAGCGCCCAGCAAGTGCCCTGTCATGGACTTGGTGGAGCTGACCGCCAACTCGTATGCATGGCTGCCAAATGCCGTTTTAATCGCCATGGTTTCAAATTTATCATTGTACTCCGTGGAGGTACCATGTGCATTGACATAGTCCACTTTTTCCGGTTCAATACCGCTTTCTTCTATTGCAAGACGCATGGCGCGTGCCGCTCCTTCGCCACCATCCGCCGGCGCTGTAATGTGGTATGCGTCGTCTGTCGCACCATAGCCCGTTACCTCTGCAATAATGTTCGCACCACGCGCTTTGGCATGTTCCAGTTCTTCCAGAACCAAAATCCCTGCACCTTCGCCCATGACAAACCCGTTACGTTCTTGGTCAAACGGAATACTTGCACGGGACGGGTCCTCCGTAGTGGACATCGCCTTCATGGAGCAGAATCCCGCAAAAGAAAGCGGCGTAATCGGCGCTTCCGCACCGCCTGTTACAATAATATCGGAATATCCATGTTTAATGTTGCGGAACGCCTCACCAATGGCGTCGGTTCCGGACGCACATGCGGAAACCACCACATGGTTGATTCCTTTGAGACCGTATTCAATCGCAATCTGTCCCGCTGCCATGTTTGGAATTTGCATAGGAATAAAGAAGGGGCTGACGCGTCCCGGTCCTTTATCACGCAGGACATTGCACTGCTGTTCAAAGGTTTCAATGCCACCAATGCCGCTTCCCAAAATAACGCCGATACGGTTTTCATCTTCTTCCGCTACCGTTACGCCGGACATTTCCAGCGCCTGTTTTGTCGCCGCAACAGCGAACTGGGTAAACCGGTCCATGCGCTTTGCTGCGCGTTTATCCATAAATTCCGCTGGGTCGAAATCCTTAATTTCCGCCGCAACCTTACAAGTATATTCTTCCGTATCAAATTTCTCCACTTTGGAGATACCACAGTTTCCCGCCTTAATGTTGTTCCAGAAGGTGTCCACGTCTTTCCCCAGCGCGGTAATCGTCCCCATTCCGGTTATCACTACTCGTTTCATCGTTTCTATACCTCCACACTACCCAAATTTTTCTATTTCTGTTCATATTGTTCTACGTAGTCTACAGCATCTGCCACGGTGCGGATATTCTGCGCTTCCTCATCGGGAATATC
>CBCTHD010000552.1:0-1705 GCA_965146615.1 uncultured Clostridia bacterium | reverse complement strand
AGAAAAAAAATCCACTGGTTGGGGAAAAAGGTACAGCAAAGAAAAAAACGGTTGGGGGTATTTCTTCCAAAACAGAACCGGTAGAAAAGGTGGATAAGATGAAAAAAACAGAAAAGACAAAGGCGGTTGAGCAGAAGGTCACAACAGCGCCTACTGCTGCCAAAACAACAACAGCAGCGAAAAAAAAGGCGAATACAAAACCGGTAATTCAAGCCGCGGAATCGAATCAGCCGAAGACGGCGAAAACAGTGAAAAAAGCCACTGTAAAACCTGCGAAAAGAACACCGGCGAAAAAGCCGGCAGCAGCCAGTTCACCGTCAAAAGATTTTTTGGCGGGGAAAAATTTTGCGGCATATGAATATTTTGGATGCCATCCCAATAAAAGCGGGCACGTTTTCCGTGTATGGGCGCCTCATGCGAAAAACGTAAAGATTGTCGGCGATTTTAACGAGTGGAACGGCGATCTGGCGCCGGAGATGAAGCAAGTAGACAAAGGAATTTGGGAAGGCACTGTAGAAGGTCTGCAACGCTATGATAATTATAAATATTATATAGAAAAAGCAGACGGAACATGGATTTATAAAAGCGATCCCTATAGCTTCCACATGGAAACACGCCCCGGGACGGCAAGTAAGGTCTATTCTTTGGATGGTTTTAAGTGGGAGGATAGTCAATATCGGCGGGCAAAGTCGAATAAGAAATTTCTGCAAAATCCAGTTAACATTTATGAAGTACATTTTGGATCTTGGAAACGGCACAAAGATGGCTCTTTCTACAGCTATACCAAAATGGCGGAAAAGCTGGTTCCCTATGTGAAAAGTATGGGATATACACATATTGAACTCATGCCAATTTCTGAATATCCCTACGATCCATCGTGGGGGTATCAGGTAACCGGATACTATGCACCAACTTCCCGTTACGGAACGCCGCACGATTTTCTGTATTTTGTCAATGAATGTCATAAAGCAGGCATCGGTGTTATTTTGGACTGGGTTGGCGCACATTTCCCGAAGGATGCAAATGGGCTGTACGAATTTGACGGAGAATGCTGTTACGAACACAATGACCCGTTACGAAATGAACATCCGGAATGGAATACAAGAATTTTTGACTATGGAAAACCGGAAGTACAATCCTTCCTGATATCAAATGCAATCTATTGGTTGGATAAATTTCATATTGATGGGCTTCGTGTAGACGCTGTGGCGTCCATGCTGTATCTGGATTATGGGAAACAGGACCGGCAATGGCGTCCGAACAAATATGGTTCCAATGAAAATTTGGAAGCAATTGAGTTTTTGCGTAAGTTGAATGAGCAGGTCTTTTTAGCAAACAAGTCGGTGCTGATGATTGCGGAAGAATCTACAGCATTTCCAATGGTAACAAAGCCCGGATATGATGGTGGATTGGGATACAACTTGAAATGGAACATGGGCTGGATGAATGATATGCTGCAATATATGTCCACGGACCCGTTATTCCGTAAGAACATACATGGAAATCTGACATTTTCACTTTCCTATGCATTTTCGGAAAATTATGTCCTTCCGCTTTCTCACGATGAAGTGGTTTATGGGAAGTGCTCAATGATTAGTAAAATGCCAGGGGACTATGATGAGAAATTTGGCAATTTACGCGCTTTTTATGGTTATATGATGGCGCATCCGGGCAAAAAAATGTCTTTTATGGGCAACGAGTTCGC
>CBCTHD010000551.1:0-1707 GCA_965146615.1 uncultured Clostridia bacterium | reverse complement strand
CAACGCATGGGATTCGAGGCAAGCGCCGTATGGAACCATGCAATTTTCTCATCTACTTGTTCCAATTGCTGCTGCAGCATCTGCATTTCATTTAAAATTCTTTCCCGGTGCTGCAAGAATAATGCTAACTGTTCGGAGAGTGTGTCTTCATCGAGGGAACAAAGTTCTAAGAAATATTTGATTTCCCGAATAGTCATACCGGTGTTTCTCAAGCAGCGTATGGTATCAATCCGCGAAAGGTCTGCATCTGTAAAATACCGGATTCCTTTTTCTGTACGACCAGGAGAAAGCAATCCCTCCTTATCATAATAGCGCAAGGTAAACGAAGTTAAATTCGTCTTTTTAGCAGCTTCAGAAATGGAATAACACATAGTTTTCACCCTCCTTGCATTTTTTCTCAGCGTACCACGAAACCGCTTTATTGTCAATCGAAAAACGAAAAAAATAATCCACAAATTTACACCGAAATAATTGGTGATTATGGTCGATTTTTTTTCGAAAAAACCTCTTGACTTAGAGTGCACTGTAAGGTTTACAATAGGAAAACCTTAACATATTTTACAAAGAGGGGGCGGTTTGAATGGTAAAAGATTTGACAACAGGCAACCCAGCAAAACGCATTGTGCTTTTTACCATTCCGATGATGCTGGGTAATTTGTTTCAGCAGCTGTACAACATGGCAGATACATTAATTGTAGGGAGAACCATTGGGGTACAGGCGCTTGCGGCAGTGGGTTGTACGGGCAGTCTAACGTTGCTTATTATCGGATTTGTGCAGGGAATGACCTACGGGTTTTCCATTATCACAGCACAGTATTTTGGTGCAAAAGACGCGGCGGGCGTTCGGCGGAGTTTTGCAACAGGGGTGGTGCTCAGCGTTGGGATTGCAGTCCTTCTCACGCTCGTTAGCGTGCCAATGACCATGCATATTTTACAATGGATGCGCACACCGCAGGAAATTATTCAAAATGCACATCAGTACCTTTCCATTATTTTCAGCGGAAGCGTAGCGCTGGTACTGTTCAACTTACTGTTTAACATGATACGGGCTTTGGGAGACAGCAAGACACCTTTGCTGTTTTTAGGTATAACTTGTCTGCTCAATATTGGACTGGACTTTTTGTTTATTCTACAGTTTCATATGGGCGTCGCAGGCGCAGGACTGGCAACTGTCATATCCCAAGCGATGTCGGGTGTGTTATGTATTCTCTATATAAAGAAAAAGCTCCCCATTTTACAAATGCACAAACAAGACTGGCAAATAACGCGACGGTTTGTGACGGAACATTTGAGAATGGGACTTCCAGTAGGGTTTCAAAGTTCCATTATTGCCGCCGGTTCTCTGGTGCTGCAAATCGCGTTGAATCAGCTGGGCGCACAGGCAGTCGCAGCATATACAGCAGCACAAAAAATTGAGTCAATCGCAACGCTGCCGATATGCGCGTTTGGTACGTCCATAGCGACTTATGCAGCACAAAATTATGGGGCGCGCGACACAGAACGCATCCGGTGCGGCGTACGTCAGTGTTTGGTGATTGCGCTTTGTTTTGCCGTCACGATCGGCATCTTTACCATTCTGGCAGGGCGACCGCTTGCCTGGGTATTTCTAGGAAATGGTCAAGAGGACGTTATCTCATTGGCACAGACCTATCTGCGTGTCAATTGCCCATTCTATTTCATTTTGCAGGCCTTGGTATTATACCGTGG
>CBCTHD010000550.1:0-1738 GCA_965146615.1 uncultured Clostridia bacterium | reverse complement strand
GTCTAATGAGATGATAGATGTATCAGGGATTCAGTATAGTTCCGCTGTGGATGGCCCCGGCTTTCGGGATGTCCTGTTTGTCAGCTATTGTCCGCATCATTGCCCAGGCTGCCACAATCGGCAGACTTGGGAACACGGCTCAGGAGAGTGGCGTACAATAGACGACGTTTATCGGGATTTAACGAAGAGCGACGTCTGCAACGTTACATTTAGTGGCGGGGAGCCATTTGAGCAGGCGTCGGCACTTACGGAGTTGGCGAAACGGTTGCGGAAGGAAAAGGGAAAAACCATTTGGATATACAGCGGGTATTTGCTGGAGCAGATTTTGGAGGACCCAGAAAAAAAAGCGCTTTTGGAACTTTGTGATGTACTGGTGGACGGTCCTTTCGTGGACGCGGAAAAAGGACTCAACATCCGGTTCAAAGGGTCAAAGAACCAGCGAATATTGGATGTTAAGAAAAGCCTTGCGGCGGGCGAAGCCGTGTTATGGGAAGGATAAATTTCAGCTGCCGCCGGAATCGCGGCAGCTGTTTTCGCGTAGGAGGAAGTGGTATGGAATTGAACCAAACAGCATTGGTGACAGGCGCGTCCCGCGGGATTGGTCGCGCGACGGCAGAACTTTTAGCACGTAATGGATTTAATGTTGTGGCACATTATCACAATAACAAAGAGGCAGCAGAAGAACTGGTAAGGTCTCTGAAAGCACAAGGATATGCGGCATTAGCGGTTGGCGCGGATTTGAGAAGCGAAGCGGACATTATAGAAATGGTGAACGCAGCAATGGGATATTTTGGAAAAATTGATGTGTTGGTAAACAATGCAGGCATTGCGGCGCAAAAGCTGTTGACTGATATGACGGTGCAAGAATGGGACGAGATGTTTGCCGTTCATGTGCGGGGCAATTTTTTATGCTCACGCGCTGTGTTGCCGGACATGATTGCGCGAAAAAAAGGAAAAATTGTCAATTTATCTTCTATTTGGGGTGTACAGGGTGCATCCTGCGAAGTGCACTATTCCGCGGCAAAGGCTGCTGTCATAGGAATGACGAAAGCGCTTGCAAAGGAAGTGGCTCCTTCTGGTATTCGTGTGAATTGCGTTGCGCCAGGTGTGATTGATACCGATATGATTGCACAGTTTGATGAAGAAACCAGGGCAAGGCTGGCGGAGGAAACACCACTGGGGCGGCTGGGACCGCCGGAGGATGTAGCGCGCGCCATTCTATTTTTTGCCTCCTCACAGTCGGACTTTATGACAGGGCAGGTTTTGCTTGCTGACGGTGGATTTGCGGGATAATCAAACGAGGAGTCGAACGATGCGGGAATACGGCCGTTTGATTAAAATAACGCGACGAAGTGTCACACATTGCACCTGAAGATAATATGATGGTAGTAGAAATGGATTTTACATAAAGGTGTGGATGACGTATGTTTGGCAAGAAATATACGTGTGGAGCCATCATCATTGCAGTCGGTATCGGCGTAGTCCTTACGATGTATCTGCCGCCGCAGTGGCTTGCGGCAGCACTGGGCGCCGTATTAATTTGGAGCGGATACAGATTGCTTTGCCGGTGACATAAGGAATTTTGCCATGTGGCAGGAGGTGCAAATCACATGAAAGTTGTTGTATTCAAAATGCCTGTGTTTTTGCGTGGTCTCGTGAAAACGTTATTTGGCATGAAGTAAAAATTGCCCCTGCGGACGAAAGCGCAGGGGCGATTTTGCGTTTTGAAAAACAGGCA
>CBCTHD010000549.1:0-1744 GCA_965146615.1 uncultured Clostridia bacterium | reverse complement strand
AGCCACTGCCCGACGTTCCCATCGTCCAAATGTATCCATACTTAGTCGCACCGTCCTCCATTCCCTCGTCTGTAACATAGACAATCTTATCTTCATGGTTCAGATACAACGCACGGACATCACCAATATGAATCTTGGATTTTGCTGTATTGCTTGCAAATTGATAATAGATACCGTCAATGCTTGCGCCTTCTCCCTCCTGTAGCTCCGTGACAGTTCCCTGAATAGTTTTGTCAGAAACGATGACTCTGAGCTGAAGACCATCCTCGCTGCTCAAAATGGAAAGGACATCACCCGCTTTGATGTCGGAATAATTTATCTTTTCTCCTGTTGCATTTTCGATTGTAAAATGCAGGTCGTTGTCCTCTTCGTCCAGTGTTATAAAGTTTCTATCTTTAAATTTAAATCCATTTTTAAAATACAGATTGCCATTGCTATAAACACTATCGACAACCACACTCTCATAGGCGCTCACAAAGATGTAGTCATACGCTTCATCGCCGTTGTTATCCACTGCTAGAATGCTGCCCTTATCGACGTCAATATAGCTGCTGTTAAAAGCCGTGACAATGCGGTTATTATATACATATTGTGCAGTTGGTGCAATCGTCAGATATTCCTTTCGTCCGTCCCGCTCATATTCCATTCTATCGCTGCTATAGCTCATGTATTCATCTGCTGTGATGGTAACCACATTGTTTCGTTTGGTTGGCGCAACGTTAATGATTTCCAAGCGATTTTTCGTTTCATTTTCATGATAATAAATCTGCACTTCTTGCCCAATATAATCCGCCGCATCGGTATTGCCGACAGCAAAAACCGTACCATCGAGTTCCACTTCATCCTTACGCAGTCCTGTAATTGGTTTGATCAGCCAGGTATCATAGTTGGCAGTTATGATTCCCTTTATCACTATTTTTTCATCTTGGTTCGCAAGTAGGCTGCGGAAGGTATCGTTCGATTCTTCATATGCCTCTCCGCCGCTTATCGATTCTTGAAGAAGATTCACATCCAATGCATTATACAACAATGTCATCACATCTCCGCGTATGGCGGGTGCGGTGTAGCTTGCCGAAATATTCTTTGTCAGCTGTTTTTCTGCCGCCACCATGATATATCCGTTTGGATATCCACCTTTCTGCTGCGCTACCACTTCATATCCCAGTGCCCGGACAACTGTTTTAATACAATCCTGTAGCAACACCTTGTCCTCCGGACCGAATGTCCCATCGGGATAGCCATCAAATGTGCCAATACTTGCTGCAAAATTGATGTACGATTTTGCCCAGTGCCCATCTGGAATATCGACGAACATTTCTCTGCTGTCACCCATCGTACTGATTTCTGCATAGCCCTGTAGATTTATCATCATTTTGACAAACTCAGCCCTTGTAATTTCTTCATCCCCCAACAAATTTCCGTTTTCATCACCCGAAACAATACCGAGAGAAGTGAGATCAAAAACCACTTTATCTGTTATCGCAAGAGCCGATACACTTCCAAAAATCATGCAGACAGCAAGTATTGCTGATAATAGCTTCTTGATTTTCATATAAATCCTTCCTTCTTTCAAAAAGTCTCCATTGGTCCAATTTCCCCTCATATACATTTGACTAAAAGGGGCAACAACGTTTTTTGTTCATTGCCCCTCACTCATAATACCCACACAGTCGGGTGTTACCACATATATTTTATCAGCTCATAAATTACTTTTGCCGCTTCTGCACGAGTACACGACTGTATT
>CBCTHD010000548.1:0-1750 GCA_965146615.1 uncultured Clostridia bacterium | reverse complement strand
TCGCTGACGCTTTGTACACCGCTCATAATCGTCTCTTGCGGCAAAAAGCGAACAATAAATGATGGTAGATTGTCCAGATTGTCTGACAACATGGGGGTAATCATTTGCGCAATCGCCATAGTCAGTTGCTCCTGTATTTGCTGTAGAAGCGGAACAGTCTGCATCAAATCCAAAAATCGCTGATAAAACACTGTCGCTAAAATGATGGACAACAGCAACGTAATAAATCCGATAATGGAACGAATAAATCCACGTTTGACACCAATCCATATCGCAACCAGCAACACTGCGATAAATATGGCATCTAAAATCATGCGCGCTCTCCCCTTTCTTGTTTTTTTCCTAATTCAACGGGACCATTTCCAATTTTGTTCCATAAAATATCAGTGCTTCATTCTGCTTTACGATATATGCACTGCGCATATCTTTGTCCAGCGACGTTTTTGATTTTTCTTTTCCCGTCTGGCTAATAATATAAATATCACGCAAGGTCATTGCATAAATATCATTTTTAAAAACTTCCAGTTTTTTCACTTCATCTTCAATGGTAAATTCGCCCGTTTTCTTTCCGCTGGCACTGATGAATTGTACTAGCCCATGCTTTCCGGGTTCAGAAGAATATGCCTGCATATTCAATGCCAGTATGCCGTTATCCCCTACCGCAAATTGTGTCAGTGTTCCCGTATAAGCATATTCCCAAAGCTGATCGCCTGTTGCTGACAGCGCAAATGCCGAGACGTCTCCGATACAATATAACGTTTGATTGTTAATCCATTTTAACGCAGCAATCATGTTATCAGGATAAGTTGTTCCGGCAAACGGTTTTTCTGAAACCGCGATATCAAACAGCATTACATTTCCGCTGGCGCGTCCAGTTGAGGTGTCTAGTAGAGAAACCGCTAATATTTTCCCATCATTGGAAATTTTGGCATCTAAAATATTCCAGTTTCCGGAATTCCATTTAAATAATGCTTGTCCTGTGCTATCATAAACGCATACGCCACCTTTATAGCCTGGCTGATTCACCATAGCTGTCACATATCCTTTATCATTAATTGAAGCAGAGACAAGTGCATCTGTCGCCACAGCAGTTTGCTTTCCATCTTCCGTTATAATGGAAAGAGAGGTTCCATTTTTATCATAAATAACCATTCCATAAGAAGACGTTGCAATGGAAGGAGTTTCTCCTGAAAGACTTTGATACCAAATCTCATTTAGTTTATGGTCCAACAGAGAAACGCTGTTACTGCTAGTCATAATGATACGTTCTTTCCAGGCTGCAAAACCATAATTTTGGGAATTTTCTAGAGTTTTGATCTTATTTTGGCTCTCCTGTGGCAAGCCGTCCGTTTCAGAGACTTGCTGCTGTATACCCGTCCATTGTTGCACCATAGCAATGATTTGATCCAGTCTACCGGTCTGGTGCGCATACGTTATCAAAAAGGCTGCACCAAAAATCACAATGATTAAAACGACCCACGGCATGATATGCCGCTTTTTCTTTTTTTCTTGTTTCACCCTTTATCCACCTCATCTGCTTTGGTTAATATAACAAGTAATTCCCCTTCCGCTAGTTCCACCGTAAAAGTAGTGTCCAATAACACATTACTGATTCCCATTGGTACACCACTCCGCAATCGTCCATCTTGCAGAGGATATTCCAGGTTGTGCGTCGTTATTCCTGTTACATCGCCGCCAATGGGAATGAGAGACAAATAATCTCCCCGGTGACCGTGCAAAGAAAATGTAA
>CBCTHD010000547.1:0-1753 GCA_965146615.1 uncultured Clostridia bacterium | reverse complement strand
CATAGCTTTTACACGCTCCTATAAAATCCCTTTGTTTTTCAGTTCATCTCTGAAATCTCCCATAATATTTACATTATATGGCGCTATCAGATATATATGATTAGATACACGTTGAATGGACCCACCCAGTGCATAAACCGCGCCGCTAAGAAAGTCAAACACTTTATGTGCAACTTCTTTTTCCAGCAACTCCAGGTTAATGACCACAGGACGACGCTCCTTAAGATGATCAGCAATTTCTTTTGCTTCGTTAAAGTCGTCCGGTTGAATAATCACCACATTAAACCGCGTGGTCGCATTGATGTCAATCACTTTATTTTTTTTCGAATAGGTCGGCGCCGGCGGCTCCTGATACATTTCTGTACTATCCATTTCCTCAAACCCGTAATCGTCTTCCTCGCTGTTAAACCCCATCGCATTCAACAATTTAGATGTAATTTTTCCCATTCCTAAAATCCCTCCTGCATCTTTTCTTTTGTGCGCTTTTCGTTAGACCCGGCTGCCAAAAATCGCACTGCCAACTCGGACCAAATTCGCGCCCTCTTCTACGGCAATCTCAAAGTCGCCGCTCATACCCATAGATAAGTACTCCATTTTAATATTATCATAAATCTGCGGAATGTCAATAAAAACTTTATATAAACTTCTAAAATGTGCTCTTGTTTTGTCAGAATTTTGTTCAATCGGCGGTACTGTCATCAGTCCTCGCACTCGAATCCCCGCCAGCGTGGAGACGCCCTCCAGTACCTCCGGCAGCTCCTCCGTCAAAATGCCGAACTTATTTTCGTCTCTGCCGATATTGACTTGCAGCAAAACATCCGTCACAACTCCCGCCGCCTGCGATTGGCGGGAAATTTCTTTTGCCACCTTCAGGGAGTCCACAGAGTGAATGAGGTCTACCTTGCCAATCACTTGTTTGACCTTGTTGGTCTGCAAATGACCAATCAAATGCACCCGCGGCTTACCTTGCAGCTGCGGCAACTTTTCTAACAACTCCTGGACACGGTTCTCACCAATATCCTCAATGCCGCACGCCAGCGCTTCGTTCACCAAGGCTGCCGGTTTGGTTTTACTCACGCCAATCAGCGTGATTTCTTCCTCCCTGCGGCCGGCGCGCTGTGCCGCCTGTGCAATCCGTTGCCTAACGGCCGCGATTCTCTCTTTCATCTCGCTGTCCATCTCTCCGCCCTCCCTTTCGCTTTGGAAGATTCCCTTACTATTCTATACGGAATCCGGATTTGTTATCACATCATCGTAAAGTAATAATGCATCTTCCCGGACATTATCCTCTTTGATGATGGCAATGTCCTCCGCTTGGTACAATACATCAACAAGACGTTTTTCCGCCACGCCGAGTTTATTGATATACACAAATGTTTCACCGTTTTGTTCCACCACTGCCTCCGACGGTACTTTCAACCCGGAATATTCTTTTTTAATGATATCCACGTTGACACTGCGCTTAATATAAATATCCGGCACATACTTGGTGCTGGTAATAACAATCACAACTTTTCCGTTTTGTTCCGCGGATACACTTTGTACCGTTGCCTCTACAGCATCATGCTCCTCTCCGGTCAACCGCAGACTGACTCCCTGCCCCACTTGGAAATCCTGTGCGTCTTTTTTAGAAACCAGGGCGGCAACCTGCCATTCGCTGTTGTCCACCACTTTACAAACCGGAAACGGCGTGGTGCTTGTATCCACCGTATATTTATCCTGTTTCAGCAGTTCCTCCAAATCGGATACGCCA
>CBCTHD010000546.1:0-1759 GCA_965146615.1 uncultured Clostridia bacterium | reverse complement strand
GGATAGATATAGTATTGTCCGCTGTCCGTTTGCACTTGACCTGCTACATCAGGATTTTCCGCAAGATATGCTTTAAAATTCGGTGATACTTTTTCCAGTGCTTCATCTAACGGATAAATCACTTTATCTGTGATGGCTTTATCCGGTCCACCTGTATAATTATACCAATCTGTTTCCACAATGTCAGTCAAGTCCCTGGATGCCACCATCAGATTAAATTTTTCTTTTTCTTGACCCGTTGCCGGATGGGTAAACTTCACGTTTATACCTGTCTCTTCTTGTAGATATTTTGCCATTTCCGTGTCATTCATGCTTCCCGCATACGCAGCTACATTCGCATTGAGGGCTACCCAGTAGGAAATTTCCGCATCTGTCTCAATCGGATAGGTATCGGTTGTTGTAACCTCAGGTATCAGTTCCTCTGATGCTGTGTTCGTGTCTCCGCTGTTATTACAGCCGCTGAGCATGCTCGCCGCCAGTCCTACGCATAGCACTGCCGCTAAAGCTTGTTTTTTCATCTTTCTTTCTCCTCCTTCTTAGAAGTATATAATCCCTAGTTAAGTCTATTATATCCATTTTTATTCGTTTCGTCAAGGAACGAAAGACTTATTTTTGTATCAATTTCTAAAATATTGATGTATCAAAAACATTGATGACTATCTAAAATTAAAGATATTGTCGTTGTTTGTTGTCCCCCCTTCTCAATATAGCGAATTACCATACAGATACCTGCCACATGCCGCCTGTTGTATACACATCATTTATTGTTGCCGTGCCAGGTATCGTTCATACGCTTCCTGTTGAATTTCAATGGCGCGTTCAATATTCAGATTTTTAAGAGTTGTATAGTAATCATCAATCATATCCAGTGATTCCTGACCGGCTACAAACTTTGCAAGTTTTTCTTCTCGAAATACGTTTATATCTGCCATAATTTCAGAAAATTCTTTATTTTCCTCTTCTGTCATGACGACCAGTGGCATTTTGTGCTCAGCTGCCTCTGTCTCTGACCAAACTGCAACTGCCTCTTTTTGCACGTCAAGCGGATACATCTGGAATAAATAATCCGGATCCTGCTCAAACGGACCGTTATAGCAGGCGCGAATATACTTGCTCATCGCCTGCCCGACAGTAAGCCCGCCGTTCTTTTCCGTATCTGTCACAATATCGGTATAGGTCGGTACGCCATCAACCATTTCATAAGATATGCCTTCGCGCCCAAAATTATACATCATATGTCCCGCTTCGCTATATCCATAATCAAGCAGACGCGCCGCCACTTCAACATTTTTGCAAGATGTGGTGATGGCCGCGCCACTGCCAACCACGATACCGTACATATGACCTGTAAACGGTAACTCACCCTTAGTTTGTGTCACATAGGGCACCGGCACCAACTCCGCCCCTGGAACATTTGCCTCCAATTCAGGAATCCATGTGCCAAATCCACTACCATTCCAGCCGCCGACCGCGCCAACTTTTCCGTTGATAACCATTGAGGAAATGCGCTTGCTGTCTTCATCAGGAAAGCCTGCGTCTATTAGCCCTTCTTGATACCAACGTGCCATTGTCGTCAGATAATCGCGGTATGCCGGCTCATACTGACCATATTTCACTGTATCATTTTCCACATACCAACCGCTCTGAATGCCATACGCTCCCATAAAATTGCTCATATTATCCATTGTGCCATTTTTAAATTGCAGTGTAATTGGTGTCTCTACACCCATTTCCTTAAATTTGAGCAGTGTCGTCTCCC
>CBCTHD010000545.1:0-1765 GCA_965146615.1 uncultured Clostridia bacterium | reverse complement strand
CTGCATATAACATGGCTTTATAAAGAAGAATTTTGTGAAAAAACAAGCCAGGTGTTACAAGGGGAACTTAGTGAACAGCTAAACCAAAATGCGGATGTGTCCGTGGAAGGAATGCCCAATTCTTGGGAGTTGGTCCATCAGAAATTGATGCAGTACGGCTTGAAAGAGGAAAGGACTTTATACATACTTAATGCGGACGGTACGATCTGTTGTGACGAAAACGGTGTTTGTGTAGTATCCGGTGAAGTAAGTCTGCTACCCTATGGTATAACGGAAAACATAAAAGCAGCCGTTGAGAGACGGGAGGGTAACGAATATTTTCTGTTTAACATGGTTGTTGATTATGCAAAACCGGTTTTGCGTGCGGACGGGAGCGTGAAAGAAATTGTCTATATTTCCGATGGACCGCAAGGGCTGCGTCAGTTGTTACAGCAAATTATACGGCTTGTGGGACAGGCATGTTTGCTGGGAATATTGATTGCAATTCTGGCAGGGCTGTTGATTGGGCGCATGGTGACAAAGCCGATACGCTTACTGACAGAAAAGGCAAAACAAATTGCAGGGGGAGAGTTCAACGCGGAAGTTAAAATATCTTCCCACGATGTCATTGGCAGACTCAGTCAAACGCTGGACGAGATGGCGGAAGAAATGAAGTCAAACGTCAGCGATGTTGAAGAAGAAAAAAATAAGCTGGAAACGATTCAGACCTTTATGTCGGACGGCGTTATGGCGTTTGATGCAGCGGGAGATTTGATTCACATCAACCGGGCGGCGGCCAAAATGCTGGAGGTGCCGGCAGAAGAAACAATGCATTTTGATGAATACTTCCATTACATTGGGATACAGATTTCCATTGCAGAGTTGGTGTTTAAGAGTGAAACGGTGTTGCGGCGGTACTATGAAAAAGACGGACGACATATCGAAATGCTGTTTGCCAGAATGAGTAAGGGAGAAAAGACAACCGGCGTGATTACCATGCTGCATGATGTGACGCAGCAGCAAAAGCTGGACGCTGCCCGACGGGAGTTTGTGGCAAATGTATCGCACGAGTTGCGTACACCGATTACCACCATCAAAAGCTATACGGAAACCGTTATGGAGACGGAAGACTTACCGCGGGAGGTCCAAAAACGGTTTTTGGGCGTAGTGGAAAAAGAGGCGGACCGCATGACGCGGCTTATTCACGACTTGCTTACGCTTTCCAGCCTGGACAATGGCAAGATGAATCAAAAGATGGAACCGTTTGATTTGGCAGTATTGATAGCCGAGGTCATTGACAAACTGCAGATGGATAAAAAGAATGGGCAAAAACTCACCTATACGCAGATTTCGGCGCTGCCTAAATTTTTGGGAAATCAAGACCGCATGGAACAGGTTCTAACCAATGTGATTTCCAATGCGGTCAAATATACGCCGGAAGAAGGCGAAATCAATGTGTTCTCAGGATACTTATATGATTATATTTATGTAAAAGTGCAGGATACGGGAATTGGGATTCCCAAAAGTTCTTTACCGCATGTGTTTGAACGGTTCTACCGCGCAGATCGGGCGCGCAGCCGAAATGAAGGAGGGACGGGCTTGGGACTGGCAATTGCGAAAGAAATCGTGGAAGAACACGGCGGCAGCATTTCCATTTCCTCAAAGCAGGGACAGGGAACGGAGGTACTGCTTAAATTTCCGATTGCAAAAATAGAAAAAGATAATGGATAGTGTAGGTTTGTCAATGATGTGTTACAAAAAATAATTAAAAAACTTCGCCGTCTTC
>CBCTHD010000544.1:0-1766 GCA_965146615.1 uncultured Clostridia bacterium | reverse complement strand
AAAACGGCCGGTCCGAAACGTGTGCTAGTCATCGGTGCATCAACAGGTTACGGTCTGGCGTCGCGTATCAGCGCGGCTTATTCCTGCGGCGCCGCTACGCTTGGGATAGTATTTGAGAAACCTTCCGTGCGCGGACGCAGCGCTTCCGCCGGCTGGTATAATACAGCGGCATTTGAAGAATTTGCGCAGGCAGATGGTCTCTATGCCAAAACCATCAATGGCGACGCGTTTTCGGATGAAATTAAGCAAAAAACAATTGATACGATTCGCCGGGATTTAGGCACTGTGGATATGGTTGTGTACAGCGTAGCAACCTCCCGGCGCACTGCACCGGATGGAACCGTCTATAATTCTGTCTTAAAGACAACCGGAGAGTCTTACAGCAACAAAACCATTGATCTTGCTTCACGTACCATTTCTGACGTGACAATTGAGCCCGCCACGCAAGAAGAAGTGGACGCAACCGTTAAAGTTATGGGCGGCGAAGACTGGGAAGCGTGGATGCATGCCCTAAAAGATGCCGGGGTTTTGGCAGACCAAGCAGTCACAGTAGCCTATTCCTATATTGGTCCGGATCTGACACATCCGATCTATTTAAACGGCAGCATCGGCAAGGCAAAAGGAGATTTATATCAAACCAGCCGTCGGCTTAGCAGTGAACTGGATGGCGTAGACGCATATATTTCTGTGAATAAAGCGCTGGTGACCCAGTCCAGTGCGGCGATTCCAATTGTGCCGCTGTATATTACCATTTTATATAAAATTATGAAAGAAAAGAAGCTGCACGAGGGCTGTATAGAACAGATGTACCGCATGTTTCACGATAAATTGTATGCAGACCAGCCTGTTTTGGACGAACAAGGGCAGCTCCGATTGGATGACTATGAAATGCAGGAAGATGTACAACAAGCGGTTATGCAGAAATGGACCTCTCTCTCCAATGACACTTTGGCGCAAGATGCGGACATTGACGGTTATTGGGAAGACTTTTACCATATGTTTGGGTTCCGGGTTCCCGGTGTTGATTATGAAGCAGATACGGAAGTAGAAGTTCCCATTCCGAGCATTCAAGAATAATGCATTTCTCAGAATCAAAATTACATTGAAACAACCATCCCCTGCCCAGTGGAAAATTGGACAGGGGATTGTCATTTGATTTATAACCCTTATAACAATAACATACTCATCTATTCTCAATTTGAATTTCTGTCTTGTACTGCATTGATTTTTCGACTGCCTGCAAAATACGGACGTGCCTTACCAAATCATCCACCGACCGGGTTATTACATGTTCCCGTATCTGTTTTGCGAAATATAGCATGGTCTCGCGGAATATATCGCTTGGATCCATCCTGTATGTCATATTTTTCTTTTCACCGTATACATTGACAAAATAATCCTGATACCCGCAGGTCATTATTAAATTTGCAAACTGCTCCTTGTATTTCACAAAAATCGAAAAATTGCCGTGATCCAGTACCGCAGTTTGTACCGACTCCGCTTCTTTTCCCAAAAGCTGCAGCATCATTTCAACGCCATGGCATACATAAAAGAATATGCCTCCATACGGGCTGTCAATGTCGCCGTTATGGTTCAGGGAAATCCCCTTGACTGCTCCGACTTCTCCGCCATCCAGCAACGTCTTTAATTCTTTTAAACTTCTATTGTGCTGCATTCCCGACCCGCCGACCAAGATACAGTCTCTTTCCTGTACTTCTTGTTCCAGCAGTGCAATATCTTCTTTTGAAACACATACCGGTTTGTCC
>CBCTHD010000543.1:0-1781 GCA_965146615.1 uncultured Clostridia bacterium | reverse complement strand
TGAAATTATTTGGGGCCACAGCAACCGTGTCGAAGGAAAAGCTCCATCTGCGTTATCCTATGCATGGGACCTTGGGCAGAAAATCACACTACGCAACAACTGGACGTCCGACTGTGTTTCCGCGTTTACAAATGCGGATGGCGGGGCACAGGTCCATGGACAAATGGATGATTTGAGCTTGAATATTTATGCCTACGGAGATGCCCTACTGCAAGAACCTACGCATAAAGACTATAATTACAGCGAACCAGTCACGGCATGGCTGATGTCATCCAAAGCGGTTAATGCGGTGGAAATTAACAACACCACCCAACGGGGACCCTATAGCCTAAATCAAGTGGATCGCTGGGGCGAACGGCTACAGGGCGGAGGGTCTCCTATATCAGGAAATATCCATCCGGAAAACCGGGAACTGAATGACTTATATAATTTTGTGCGGGCAGAAACCTATGGATATGTGGACAATAACTCCTTAAAAGACGACTTTACGCAGTTCCGTGATATCCTGTTTATCAAGGAGCCAGGTTATTTTATTGTGACAGACTATGCCGCGCCGCAAAATGATCAGCAGACCGTCAATACCTATAAGCAGTATTGGCACAGTCTGCCGAATGCGAATTTCACGATTGATCCAGAAAATAACAATGCACGCACCAATTTCACAGATGGTCCAAACATTGTGGTGGCGCCGGTAGAACAGAAAAACCCAATCACGGCAAATTTACAGGAGGGATATTACTGTCAGGGGGGCAGCACGTACACGACACAAAAATATGTGCGCTATGACAAGCAGGCGGCCGGACCGGTAGTGTTTAACACTGTGTTGTATCCCATGCGTGCGGGTCAGAATGTCGAGGTGGAAACAGAAAAAATAGTCACCAATGCCAATGAATATGACGTGAGTGCTCTTAAATTGACTAGTGATGATGACCGAACGGGAAAAACCAGCGAAACCTACTATTACTCGGTTTTGAATGAAGAAAAACAGCAGCAGCGTATGTTTGAGGACTATGAGACGGACGGCAGTTTGACGCTGATTCAAAAAAACGGGTCCCTCAATGAATACGGTATCTTGCGCGATGGCACCAATCTCAAACAAAATGGCGAATATATTATCAAGTCAAACAGTACCATTTCGGATTTGGGTGTCAGCTGGCAGGGAAAAGAATTAGCGCTGGAAACGACAAAGGGCGTATGCACTGCAGCGGAACTGGAGGAAAAACGCACCCAAAATCTGGCGACAGCTGGCAAAGGAGAAGCAAGTGACGGCATAGGGGCTGAATTTTTGACGGACGGCGATTATAGCACCTCCTGGAAATCGGGATATTTCGATGCGGAAACCACTCCGCTGGACAATGCGTCTGCTACAGTAACGTTTGACTCCAAGGTGGAAGCGGCAAAAATTAGAGTCGTTGATGCCGATGCGACGCTGAATTATTATGTCTACTATATTGCGGATAATGAATATGAGACTTATTTGGGAACTACCAATAAAACGAAGTTGGAAGATGGGAACTATGAAAATGTGCTGGAATTTCCAGCTGTAGAATCCAAAACCTATAAAATTGTGGCGGCCAAGGAGGCTGCGCCGGAAGTATTTGAAATTGAACTGTTTGGTGCAAATAGCGAGACAGTTGTGCTTGATGAATTAACCATTAAAGCAAATGACAACCAAATAAACAAAGTTACGCTCAACGGAGAAGAAATTAATTTTAATCAAAAGGGCCGTTATATATATTTCGGTGATGAACCATTGATTGACGATAGTGTTGAGCCGACTC
>CBCTHD010000542.1:0-1790 GCA_965146615.1 uncultured Clostridia bacterium | reverse complement strand
CACTAGATTTTCCGGGCGGAACGTCGAATCCACATATCCTGTCACCAGCCCATTTTCCGCCGCTAATTGGATATAGGGCGCCGCCCAATGATTGTATGATACATCAAAAAATGGCGAAATCCGCAGGTTTGTTGCTACCGAATTTCGATAAGACGATGATGCAACTGCAATTTTAGTAAACTCCGCCCGTGTAACGTAATTATCCAATCCAAAACTACCATCTTCGTATCCCGTCATAATGCCAAGTTGGCTAACAAACTGAATCACGCCATCTTCCGCCGGTGCGGCCAATGCGGTAGGAACGCTTCCGACTAGAAGGATAATAGCCGTCCATATTGCAATACTTTTTTTCTTCATTTTTAGATTCCTCCTTCTTTCCTTTAGTCATAACGCAGCGCTTCAATGGGGCTGAGTTTTGACGCCTTGCTCGCCGGAAAATACCCAAAGGTTACCCCAATGACAACAGATACCGAAAATGATATTGCGACTGCGGCTGCCGAAATGGAAACAGTCATTCCAATAAAAGTAGTCGCCCAGGCAGCAAGGGCTCCAAAGAGAATACCAAGAACGCCTCCGATCCCGCTGGTGGTGATCGCCTCCACCACAAACTGACTTTTGATATCAAACGGTGTTGCACCCAGGGATTTGCGAATACCAATTTCGCGGGTACGTTCAGTCACGGATACCAACATAATATTCATAATGCCAATTCCGCCGACCAGCAGAGAAATCCCTGCTACGCCAACCAATACCATCGTCATCGTTCCTGTCAGTTCGCTCACTTGTTCTACCATTTCCGATTGACTGATTACGCTATAGGCATTTTCACTGGAAAATACCCCCAGCAAAAAATTTTCGATCAGTGTCACGGCCTGTTCGACACTTTTTTCATCCGCGGCGCTAAAACTATAACTGCTGGGAGAACCGCCACCCATTTTCTGCGCGACGGTATAGGGAATAATTACCGTATCATCCGATCCGCCTTCCGTACTGCTTTGCTTTTCTTCCAATACACCAACCACCTGAAATGTGTATCCATTTATTTTCACTGTTTCTCCTACCGGGTTTTCTCCATTAAACAACTCATTGACCAAATAAGTCCCGATTACGCAATTATACAAACGGCTTTCCACGTCCATATAGGTAATAAAACGTCCCACCTGTACATCGGAATTATTAATATCTTTGTAATATTCATTCACACCAACACAACTTGTCGAAACGTTGTTACTGCCAGATTTGACAGTCCCACTGATAGTGACGCTCGGTGACATTGCACTTATGTAATCTTGGTTATCATTCGCCAATTGCTGCATGTCGTCTACCGAAACTGACCTATTTCCTCCCCGTCCACGAATGGAAACACTAATCAGATTTGTTCCCATGCTCTCGAATGTTTCCAACATATCCGAACTCATACCATTGACAAGGCTGACCAGGACAATGACGGCCGCCACACCAATAATAATGCCAAGCATCGTCAGGAAAGAACGCATTTTGCTGGTGGTAAGGCTTTTCAGTGCGAGGATACACGCCTGAAATATTTTTGTCATACCGCTTCCTCCTTTACCACATCGGATAGAATTTTCCCATCCTGAATACGTACTACGCGCGGAATTTGATCTGCTATCGAATTATCGTGCGTAATCAGTATAATCGTGGTGCCGTCTTTATGCAGCGTTTTCATAAATTCCAGCACATCTTTCCCGGTCTTGGAGTCCAATGCTCCTGTCGGTTCATCTGCCAGAATGACAGGTGGTGCACCTGCAAGCGCGCGCGCAATGGACACA
>CBCTHD010000541.1:0-1794 GCA_965146615.1 uncultured Clostridia bacterium | reverse complement strand
CATCTTTATTGATAGCATTACCAAAATTATTCTGGGGCAGGATATTGCAGATGCGGAATGTGTGTTTGAAGAATTGGAGCATGTTGCTGCAAAAGCAAATGTAAATATTGTCATCACAGCGAGCATTGCTGCGGAAGACGCACCGGAATACATTAAAAAGTATTTATAATGAATGGTTGAACGGATTCAAGACGCACGGTGCTAACCCAAGGGTATGCCGTGCGTTTCGCTTGAAAAAAGTGTTTTCACAATAGAGAACAGAAAACCCAGTTTAGGAGGACATTCCATGATTTATCATAGTACAAGGGATACGCAGCTGCAAGTTTCTTCTGCACAGGCAATTGTAAAAGGAATTGCACCGGACGGCGGGCTGTTTGTACCGAGTGAAAAACCGAAGATTTCCATTGAGGACATTGTGGGACTGGTGGATAAAAGCTACCGGGAGAAGGCAAAGGGGATTTTAGGATTGTTTTTATCCGATTTCTCAGCGGAAGAAATTTCAGACTGTGTGGAAAAAGCCTATAACAAAACAAAATTTGAGACAGACAGCATTGCGCCGCTCTATGAATTAAATGACTCGACGTATATACTGGAGTTGTGGCATGGACCTACCTGTGCGTTTAAGGACATGGCATTGCAAATTCTGCCGCATTTGATGACCACATCCATGAGAAAAATCGGTATTGACAAACAAGTGGCGATTTTAGTTGCAACGTCCGGTGACACTGGAAAAGCAGCACTGGAAGGTTTCAAAGATGTGGAGGGAACTAAAATCCAAGTGTTTTTCCCAACCGGTGGCGTGAGCGAGATGCAGAAAAAGCAAATGGTGACGCAGGAAGGAAATAATGTCGGCGTGACGAGTGTCAACGGTAATTTCGATGATGCTCAGTCCGGCGTGAAACAGATTTTTGGCGATAAAGAGTTTAATGATGCATTGGAACAACGCGGCTATTTGCTTTCCTCTGCAAACTCTATCAACTGGGGGCGGTTGGTGCCGCAGATTATATACTATGTTTCTGCTTACTGCGATTTGGTGAAAGCAGATAAAATCAAAGCAGGTGATGCGGTGAATGTTTGTGTGCCGACAGGGAACTTTGGTAATATTTTGGCGGCATGGTATGCAAAGGAAATGGGTATTCCGATTAGAAAATTCATTTGTGCATCCAATGAAAACAATGTATTGACAGATTTTATCCGTACAGGTATATATGATAAAAACAGAGAGTTCAAAGCCACGATTTCACCGTCTATGGATATTTTGATTTCCAGCAATCTGGAACGTCTGCTTTTTGATATTACAGGTGAGGATGAAGGTCGCGTGCGTGAATGGATGCAGGATTTGCAACAGACGGGACGTTATGAAGTGCCGCAGGTGACGAAGGATAAGTTAAAGGAATATTTCTTTGGCGGCTTCTGTGACGATACCGGTACGAAACAGGCAATTGCAGATGTTTGGAGAGAATATAGCTATTTGATGGATACTCACACGGCGGTCGGATACCAGGTTTACCGTCAGTATGTCGAAGAGACGGGAGACACAACAAAAACGATAGTGGCGTCTACAGCAAATCCGTTCAAGTTTTGCAGCAGTGTATTGGAAGCTGTTCAAGGGCAAAAGGAAGCTGGATTGGACGAATTTGAAGTTGGGAAAAAACTTTCTGAAGTAACGGGTCAGAAAATTCCTACCGGCTTGGCGCAGCTGAAAGAAAAAGATGAACGGTTCAGCATGGTATGCGATAAAGAAGCAATGAAACAAATTGTGGATCAGTTTTTGGGGTAAAATTGAAAGGGATT
>CBCTHD010000540.1:0-1811 GCA_965146615.1 uncultured Clostridia bacterium | reverse complement strand
AACATCATTTCTTACCTGCAACAAGTCTGTATATTCTGTAATTTTCTTTAGCAAATCCATTTCCGCTTTGGACTCAATTCCCAGACCTGTCTCCCGCAGGGAAATGATACCATCTGATAAAAACTTCATATAATGCAGACAAGCCGGCAGAATCTGTTTGCTGACCATATCGTTCATGGTAACTGCTTCTATGTGCATATTTTTCACATAATTTTCTGTCAGGATTTCATACCGTGCATATGCTTCGTCGCGGCTAATCACACGGTGCTGCTCAAACAATTTCAGATTCTTTTCTTCCAAAAACGCCGGCAAAACGTCTACAGTAGAACGCATACTGTACAGCCCGCGTTTTTTCGATTCCTCCCTCCATTCTTCCGCATAGTTATTGCCATTGAACACAATACGCTTGTGTTTCTTATAAATCGTTTTGATGATTTCGTGAACTGCTTCATCAAAATCTTCGGCGTCTTCCAACCCGTCCGCAATTTGCCGCAGCGCTTCCGCCACAATGGTATTAATCATATAATTAGGGCAGGCAATAGAATCCAGCGAGCCCACCATGCGGAATTCAAATTTATTCGCGGTAAAGGCAAATGGAGACGTTCTGTTGCGGTCTGTTGTGTCTTTTTTGAGGACCGGCAACGTACGCACGCCAATTTTCATCTTTCCGCCAAGTTGATTATGTTTTTCTACACCGGTGACCATTTCCTCTAATATGTCGGTCAATTGTTCGCCCAGATACATAGATACAATCGCCGGCGGTGCTTCGTCTCCGCCCAGCCGGTAATCGTTCGAGTTGGAGGCAATGGAAAGCAGCAACAAATCTCCGTATTCATCCACTGCTTTGATAACCGCGCTCAAAAACAGCAAGAACTGCATATTTTCCGCCGGTGTTTTGCCCGGCTCCAGCAGATTCTGTCCGTCATCTGTGCTCAAAGACCAGTTGTTATGCTTTCCGGACCCATTCACGCCGGCAAACGGCTTTTCGTGCAACAAGCACACCAAATTATGATGCAGCGCCACTTTTTTCATTATTTCCATGGTGAGTTGGTTGTGGTCCGTCGCAATGTTAGACGAGTTGAACACCGGTGCGAGTTCATGCTGTCCCGGCGCCACTTCGTTATGTTTTGTTTTGGCGGAAATACCCAGCTTCCAAAGCTCCATATCCAGTTCTTTCATATAATTCGACACACGTTCTTTGATGTTGCCGTAGTAATGGTCGTCCAACTCCTGTCCCTTGGGAGCACTGGCGCCAAACAATGTCCGCCCTGTAAAAATCAAATCCTTACGTTTACTATAAGTATCTTTGTCCACCAAAAAATATTCTTGCTCCGGTCCCATGTTAGAGACAACACGTTTCACTTCCGTATTGCCAAACAGGCGCAGAATTCGCAGCGCTTGCGTATTTAAGGCTTCCATGGAACGCAGCAGCGGTGTTTTTTTATCAAGCGCTTGCCCTGTATAAGAACAGAAAGCGGTCGGAATATATAGGGAATTATCTTTCACAAATGCCGGAGATGTGCAATCCCATGCCGTGTAACCACGCGCTTCGAACGTCGCGCGCAGTCCGCCCGATGGAAAAGACGAGGCATCTGATTCGCCTTTGAGCAATTCCTTCCCTGAAAATTCCATAATCACTTTGCCCTCCGGCGTAGGGGAAATAAACGAATCATGCTTTTCCGCCGTCACGCCCGTCATAGGCTGAAACCAGTGCGTAAAATGTGTTGCACCTTTGCTAATTGCCCAATCCTTCATGGCGTTTGCAACCGTTTCCGCCACATTCGGCTCAAGTGGAAGTCCTTCGTCAATGG
>CBCTHD010000539.1:0-1815 GCA_965146615.1 uncultured Clostridia bacterium | reverse complement strand
CGGAAGAGGCGCTGACCCGTTATTGCAAGAGCATTTTACTGATGCGCGGGAAATCTGTCCGATTATGACGGAAAAAACCGATTGACGAGAACTTCCTCTTTATGGTATAATAAACAAAAGATATATTATAATCATTATAAAAGGGATTCCCGGGCGAGAGATGACGTGGGTCACAATCGTGCGCGGGGCACGAGGGTACAAATGCCAGACAGGCTGGCGATACAGAAAGAATGAGGCAAAATACAAGAAGGGATGAAGGATTATGGGACTGGTAAAATTAGATTATTCTAGAGCGGTGAAAAAAAATGAGATGGAGAATGTTTGGCCACTTGTAGAGGCGGCGCACAAAGTTCTGACAGAGAAAAGTGGCGCTGGGAATGACTTCTTAGGATGGGTTGATTTGCCGCAGGAATACGACAAAGAAGAATATGACCGTATTAAAAAAGCGGCGGCGAAGATTCAAAGCGATTCCGACGTGTTAATTGTTGTGGGAATCGGCGGGTCATACTTAGGTGCGCGTGCAGCAATCGAAGGTCTGACAGGTTCCTTCTATAACTTGCTGAAAAAAGAGGAGCGTAAAACGCCGCAGATTATTTTTGCGGGCAACTCCATCAGTGGTACTTATCTGGCGGATGTGATGGATTTTGTAAAAGACAAAGATTTTTCCGTCAACATCATTTCTAAATCCGGCACAACGACGGAACCGGCAATTGCTTTCCGTATGCTGAAGAAATTGCTGGAGGAAAAATATGGCGCAGAAGGCGCGAGAAGCCGTATTTACGCGACGACGGACAAGGCGCGCGGTGCACTGAAAAATCTCTGCAATACCATGGGATATGAAACGTTTGTGATTCCAGACGACGTGGGTGGACGTTACAGCGTTTTAACGGCGGTTGGGTTGCTGCCCATTGCTGCGGCGGGGATTGATACGGATGCAATGCTAGCAGGAGCGGCACAGGCACGCGAAGCGTATGCAAATCCGACGATGGACAATGACTGCTACCTCTATGCAGCGGCGCGCAATATCCTGTATGCAAAAGGGAAAACAATTGAAATTATGGCGAATTATGAACCGGCACTGCATTATTTTGCAGAATGGTTTAAACAGCTCTTTGGGGAAAGCGAGGGGAAAAATAACAAAGGTATCTTCCCGGCGGCAGTGGATTTGTCCACCGATTTGCACTCCATGGGGCAATATATTCAGGAAGGGCGCCGACAGCTGTTTGAAACGGTGTTGAATGTGGAGCAGCCAAAACGGGAATTGGAAATTTTTGAAGATGCCGATAATGTGGATGGACTGAATTTCCTGGCCGGCAAAACAGTTGATTTTGTCAACAATAAAGCGTGCCAAGGAACCATGCTGGCGCATTCGGACGGAGACGTACCGAATATTGTTGTGAATATTCCGCAGCTTGACGCGCATTCCCTGGGGGCGATGATCTATTTCTTTGAAAAAGCGTGCGGAATCAGTGGCTATATGCTGGGCGTAAATCCCTGTGATCAACCGGGCGTTGAGGCGTATAAGAAAAACATGTTTGCGCTGCTTGGAAAGCCTGGTTATGAAGAAATGAAAAATGAATTGGAAAAAAGACTGAAAAATGCTTGAACTATTGTAAAGTTTATGTTAAAATAAACTTAAGTTATCAAAACAATACGAAAAAATGGAGGGATTTGTTATGGTAAACCTGATTATTGGTAAAAAAGGTACCGGCAAAACAAAACAGCTTATAGATAGAGTGAATGCGGCAGTGCAAATTGACAAAGGACATTTGGTATTTGTGAATAACGGACAGCGTCATATGTATGACTTGGATC
>CBCTHD010000538.1:0-1818 GCA_965146615.1 uncultured Clostridia bacterium | reverse complement strand
CATGTCGTATTCGGTCGTGGACAATCTTGGAAACACGTATCCGGCGGAATTTACGTTGGATACGCCGCGTGAGGGAATTTATTTGGAGCAGGACGGCGTGCTGAGAATTTATGGACCGGCGCAGACAAATTTGGAACCTATCACCTTGACGGCGCAGACCGAAGACGAAACATTTACCAAAACGGTATCATTGTGCACGGGATATTTTGAAGATTTTTCCACGACTGGGAGTTGGGGCAGCACAACGGTGGCAGAGGACGAAGATGGGAACCGGTATCTGAATGCAGCAGGTGCGCGGGGCGACTACAAAATTTCCGGACTAGAGAATCTGGATATAATGACGATGGAATTTCGCTATAAAGTGGGAACAACGGCGTATAACATGATATTGGGCGGCGCTTCCGGCTACAGGGATAACGGCACTTTGGACGACCAAAAATGGTGGCTGACGTTTAATGCGGTGCAAAGCGGCGACGGGGCGAAAGTGTCTTTAAAGTCGAATAACATCGTCGTTTTCGATGGTGCCGTCCCCTTGCAGGAAAAGGGTTGGTTGGAAGTGAAATATGTCATTTCGTGTGCCAATAAAACGATGGATTTATACTTGGACGGACAAAAGGTTGGCACGGAAAAAGCACTGGACCAAAGCATGTTTGACTATCAACTAAAAACGATTATCAATTATGCTGCGATAGATGATATTAAAGTTTACTCGGGAGAACAACTTAGTTCAGAGGATATTAAAATTCAAATATTGACGGCGGCAAATCAACTCAAGGCGGGCGCAGGCGGGCAAACAACGGTCATGCTCAAAGCGAAAGTGACTGATACAGAGGGAAAAGAACTTAGTGGACACAGTCTTACTTGGAGTATCGCAGGCGCAGAGGAAGGCGTTACCATTTCCGGCAATAAGATTTTAATTAACGAAAAGGCACCGGAAGAATTTTTGCTTGGCGCGGAAGTGACGACTGCACCGGATACACTGGCACAAAAAGCAATTTGTTTGGTGACGCCAGATGCGTATATTGCGCAGGACGGCAATGTCCTGAAAGTTACGGGGCAGCCTGGCGATACATTTTTTGTCACAGTGTTTTATCCCAAAGATACCACTACCATGCTAAGCGCCTTTTTGGCAGCGTATGATAAAGAAGATGCCGACGATGAGAACGTCTATTTCCAGCAGACGCTACAGGCAGATACGAGTGGCAAAGCCTCTCTCGATTGTTCCAGCATGAAGGCGGGCCTTTATAAGGTTTATGTAAAATCTTCGGAAGAGGGAGTGGAAAGTCAATTAGATTTTTACAACCGGCTCCAGGAGGTGTTTACTACCAATGGAGTGGAAAACATTATGAACCCAGGGTTTAAAACCCTGCTGCTGAACTGTACCGGAGCGTCAGAAGAGACAGTAGAAACAGCCTGGAATACCTATCAAGAACTTAAAAACAAGGAAGCGGCGGCGCTACTTTGCGCGGAGGATATGCATGATTTTTATTTTGTATGCGCACTCATGGAACTGCTGGAGGAAGGTGTTTATGACCAGAAAAAAACAGCGGCCTTGCAGCAGGCATATCCAGACTATGATTTTTCGGGTGTTGAACTTTTGGAAAAGAACATTGATTTCGATAAGGTAGTTGACGCTGCTCTTGAGAAAAAAGCGACCAACCCGGTCCAACTCCTAGCGGATATTAAAGAGCAGTCCATTTTAATTGGCTTGGAAAAGCTGCCGAATGTAAATAATGCGAAGGTGTTTTTAGCGGCGCTGGACAATGCAAAATATAACAATGCGACAGCAACGCAGAAAACCTATATTGCGCAGCAGAT
>CBCTHD010000537.1:0-1838 GCA_965146615.1 uncultured Clostridia bacterium | reverse complement strand
GCATGACATGCATGGACGCCTCAATACACATAAAGGACAGGTCGTTCGTCGCATCCACGCCTTCGGCGGTCTGCCCTCCGGCAATCAGGTTTTGGAACAGGCTGTAACCCGCAAACCCTTCCGCCGAGGCCGCGTCACGCGCCTTGTTGAGATCGTTGAGTTTGACCCAAATACAGTCCATCAACTCCTGCGCCGCTTCGCGCGTGATGGCGCCGCGGTCCAAATCCGCCTTGTAATAAGGATACATGTACTGGTCAAAGCGTCCGGGAGAAATGGAGTGTCCGCTCGACTCCATTTGCAGCAGCATTTGCACAAACCAGAAGGACTGACAGGCTTCCCAGAACGAGCGCGCGCCTTTTGCAGGCACCTGCGCACAGTTAGCCGCAATTTGCTCCAGCTCCGCACGGCGTACCGGGTCAGTGCATTGCTGCGCCTGTTGATGCGCCAGTTCTGCATACCGGTTTGCATAGGTGATAGCGGCTTCGCAGCTGATGATGACCGCTTCCAAAAACGTGCTCCGTTTTGCGTAGTCTCCCGCGCCGACGCACAGCGAATCCAGCGCGGCGCGCGCTTCTTGCATAATTCCTTCGTAGCCGACCGCCAACACCTTTTCATATTGCACCGTCACATGTCCTACGCCGTTGTAAAAATAGTTGCCCGGCGTGAAAATGTTGTGCTCTATGGCAGCAATCGCGCGCGGCGACATATAACTCGTCGCCAGTTCGCTGGTCGTTTTTCCCTTCCAATACCGGTGCACTTCCCGCAGCTTATTCTTCGTTTCTTCCGATATGGTAAATGGGTCTGCCGACCGTGTGGCAATGGTGTCAAACTCATTCTCCAGCCACTCAAATGAAAATTCCGGAAACGTCTGGCAGCTGCGCGGCTTTTTTGTCGCACTGCCGACGACCAATTCGCGGGGACGAATGGTAATAGGAATGTGCGTCAAAATGTGCCGAAACGCCTTCGCCCTCCGCATCACAATCGGCTCGCCCTCCGTCGCCCGATAGGATTCTGTCAGCAGCACCGCACGGTCCGCCTCCACCTCCGGCATGTCGCGGAATAAGTCTTCCACCAACTTCCCAATCCGTTCACTTTTTGGAATTGCGCCTGTATCAAATTGACTCATCACTTCAACCTCCTATTATCTGCCAAATATGCCATCACTATTTGCTCTACCCGCTCCGTCCGCCGGTCGCACATGGCGCGCACATGCGGCGAAGCATCTCCCACCGCAAACCGGCTGCCGACCTGCCGTAACAACGCAATATCATTGTCTCCATCGCCAAACGCCATACATTCCGTGGCGGGAATGCAGTATTTCTGCTGTAAAAATACAGTAGCCGCCCCTTTATCCACCCCGGGCATTACCCACTCCTGCCAGCCGCTTCCACAGTAGATCTGGGAAAGCTGCTTCAGATTCGCCGTAAGCGGCGCGCCCCGATACATGAGCTTGTAGACCGGTTCGTCAATTTCCGCCGGATTGTCAAACGGCACCGCATGGCAGCCATATTTGTCCCGTACCTCTCTTGCCATTGATGGCGCCGCTGTCCAAAAATACGTCCTGTCCTTGCCACACAGCAGCAAAACACCTTCTTCTTTTTCCATGGACTGCCGCCATAATTGGACGCTAATTTCCGGCGGGACCGGCGTACTGAAAAGCGTTTCCCCGCCGCGGACCACCAGCGCCCCATCGAGACAGACAAACAGCATTATTTCCGCTACAGGAGCAAACAGCGTGTGTAGCTCATGATAGGTGCGTCCGCTCGCAACAGCGAACAATTTGCCGCGCTGCGCCAGCATGTGAATCATGTCAAATGTTTCAAGTGAAAGCGCGGTTT
>CBCTHD010000536.1:0-1842 GCA_965146615.1 uncultured Clostridia bacterium | reverse complement strand
TGCTGCAGCTCTTTGTTCGTCAATTTTAACCCATTCGTTCGAATACATACAGGAGGGATTTCATTGCCTTGCTGTAGAATCCATTCCGTTTTTTCTTTATATTTATCCCGAATCAGTTTAACAAGCCACTGCGGATAAGAATAATATGTACTCATATAATGCAGCGCCGCTTTCGGATACGCAATAGATGTTTTCCCACGCAAATAAGCACGTAGAACACCGTTGACAAACCCACTCAATTTCTCCATACCGCTTTTCCTAGCCAGTTCAACACTTTCGTTGACCAAAGCATAGTCTGGTATGCGGTCCATATATTCCGCCTGGTATACAGCGATCCGCAAAATATTTAGAATGCTCGGCTCCATGCGGGACGGCTTTGTACGGGAAAACTGAGCAATAATATAATCCAAGCGCAACCGCTGCTGAATCACGCCATAAACTAAGCGGACCAGCAAATGCTTGTCTTTTTCCTCCATCGGCTGCTGCCGCAGGTACTCCTGTAGCAGCAGATTGGAATAAGCGCCTTCCTGTTCTATCTTACAACATAGCTGCAACGCAGCCATTCGAGACGTTTGCATGATAGCTCTCCTCTGTGAACAAATTTTTAGTCGCGCCGCCGCGCTAACAAAACGAACCGTAACAATTGAACAATTCCCATGAGTGCTGCTGCTACATAAGTCAATGCTGCTGCTTGCAAAACCTGCCGCGCCATAGGTTGTTCTTCTTCTGTTAATATACCATTGTCACGCAGTGCGGCTAATCCACGGCGACTGGCATTAAACTCCACCGGCAGCGTTACTAACTGAAATAACACAACACCGACATAAAGGAGAATTCCCGCTTTTGCCAAGAAAGAATTAGCAAACAGAAAACCAATTAAAAACAGCGGAATTGCTGCATTTGACCCAATTTGTGCAATCGGCAACACAGCATTTCTGACTTTAATTGGCACATATCCCTGATGATATTGCAGCACATGTCCAATTTCGTGTGCTGCTACGCCAACCGCTGCTACAGAATAGGATTGGTCAGTAGAATCTGACAGGCGGACGACTTTATGACGCGGGTCAAAATGATCACTCAACGTTCCGCTTACATGCGCTAAAGATACATCATGAATCCCATTTGCTTGAAGCAATCTAGCAGCTGTATCGCGACCGTTCATCTGCCGGCGATTCGGTACGCCTGCATATTTTTGATAGGTGGAATTTACCTTATGCTGCGCATACATGGACAGCAACAACGCCGGAACGACCAGGATTAGATAATAAATATCAAATCCGTATAAGCCCATACACTCACCTTCTCTTAATCTAACACAATTGAAATGGTATTTCCGCGGATAAAGTCAACAATTTCCATCTTCCGTTTTCCCTGAAGCTGTACCTCTTTAAGACTAATACAGCCATCTCCTGTTTTTATAATCAGTGATGCCGGATTTTCAATCACAGTGCCAGGTGGTAAGTCAGACGGAATCTGTTCTTTTTCTGCACGGTATATTTTCAGTATACCCTTATTGGTAGATGTATATGCGACAGGCCATGGGTTTAAACCGCGAATCTGATTCACAATTTCCTCCGACGATTTGGTCCAATCAATTTTTCCCATTTCCTTTTTTAGCATTGGTGCGAATGATACCAGCGTCGCGTCCTGTGGGATTGGCTTTACATCGCCCGATTCCAGCTTTTCGATAGTTTCCAGAAGCAAATCCGCGCCCATATCAGCCAATCTATCGTAAACATCGCCAGCCGTTTCCTGCGGGTCAATGGGAGTTTCCTTTGTCAATAAAATATCGCCTGCATCCATCTCTTCCGCCATATACATGGTGGTCACACCGGTTTT
>CBCTHD010000535.1:0-1848 GCA_965146615.1 uncultured Clostridia bacterium | reverse complement strand
ATAATCAAATAAGAAGTTATAAATTTCTTCAGTAAATTAGAATTTTTCATTTCCAACTTCACCGGCGTCACATCCCCCAACTGCAGATTAACCCAGGCCCTCATTTTGTTATATTATACTATATTTTTCTTATAAAATCAACAGCGAATAGAAGAATAGGGCGGTGCTATGTAAGCGAGCCGCCCTATTCATTTATGTTCCGGTCTCCACCGGATGAAAAATGTATCATTAGGTTTTTATCGGCAGATTCGTCCGTCTTCTCCAGTCTCAAGACGAATGACTCCGCACAGCGGAAGCACTCCCTTTTGCGCATTTCGTTGACTGCCCGAAAATACCGCGCGCTTTTTCATGCTTTACTGTGCCGCGGCTACACGTTCTTTATATCGATCATAAGCAGCTTGCTGAATTTCTATCGCACGTTCAATGTTCATGCTCTTGAGTTGCTCAAAATACTGATCCAGGTTCTCAATCGGTTCCTGACCGGTGATAAACTTGAACCGCATTTCTTCTCGATAAACGTCAATATCTGTCATGATATTGGTGTATTCATTGTTTTCTTCCTCTGTCATGGTAACCAATGGCATCATGTATTTTTCCGTCTGTGTATTTGCCCAAATCGGCATTGCCTCCTGCTGCGCTTCGGCGGTGTACATCTGCATGATATAATCCGGATCCTGTACGAACGGTCCGTTATAGCAACCACGGATATACTTGCTCATTGCTTGGCTGGTGGACAGTCCGCCGTTTTGCTCCGGATCCATAATCAAATCAGTATAGGTAGGTATACCGTCTTTCATTTCATAAGAAATGCCCTCGCGTCCAAAGTTATACGTCATATGTCCCTGTTCGCTGAATCCATAATCTAAATAGCGTACGGCAATTTCGACATTTTTACATTTGCTTGTGACGGCTGCACCCAAACCGCGAACTGGCAGTTGTTTGTGTCCAAGAAGCGGTGTTTCACCACGGTTTTGCGCTACATACGGCACCGGTGTCAAGTATGCGTCCGGAACCGCCGTTGCCATTCCGCCAATCCACTTTCCAAAATTAGAACCATTGTAGCCGGACATTGCACCTGCATTACCGTTGATAATGAGCGCATCAACCCGTTTGGTATCATTGTTGACAAACTCGCTATCCAGCCATCCGTTGTCATACCATTTTTTCATTGTTTTTATCCATTCGCCATACGCTTTTTCATACTGTCCAAATTTCACAGTTTCACCGTCCAGATAGAAGTCGCTTTTAATTCCATATGTTCCCATGAAAGCAGACATATTGCTCAATTCGCTGTTTGTCAGACTCATGGTAATTGGCGCTTTGACGCCCAGCTCTTTAAATGCCGCCAGCATGGTTTCCCAATCTTCCAGCGTCTCCGGTTTGTCCAGTCCCGCTTCTTCCAATAGGTCTCCACGCACCATAAACCCGATGGACGTCTGCAAGATAGAATCTTTGGTGACAAACGGATACATATAAAATTCGCCGTCATCTGTCTGAATGGACGCTGCAATTTCAGGATTTTCCTCCAGGAATTGCTGATAGTTTGGCGAAACATTCTTCTCCAGCGCCTCGTTGAGCGGAATAATCGTTTTGTCTTTAATCGCTTTACTCGGTCCGCCTTTGTATGTTGTCCAGGTTGATTCCACGATGTCTGTTAAATCCTGAGACGCCACCATCAGATTGAATTTCTCCGTCTCCTGTCCTGTCGGTGGATGAACATAGTTGATTTTGATACCAGTTTCTTCTTCCATGTACTCCGTAAACGGAATGTCGTTCATGCTGCTCGCATATGCTGCTACATTCGCTGTCAACCCCACCCAATAAGACAGTTCCACATCTGTGTCTCTC
>CBCTHD010000534.1:0-1853 GCA_965146615.1 uncultured Clostridia bacterium | reverse complement strand
GGTAGATTGGCATTAGCAGCGACGGGTGTCTCAAATGCAGACCCGCCGGCGCTTCTCGAGAGTCCTTCAGGATTTCTCCCTAATTTTGATATTCCGCCGTCTCATAATCCGGCAGTCCTGCCAACAGTTCTGTGCACAACTCCGTGACGCCATCCTTTGTTTGCAACAATTCCGCCGATTGCCGCGTAAAGGCAAACAAATATTTTAGGCATGCAATGGTAATTGTCGCATTATGTCCCAACGGTCCCTGCTCCGGAGAAACATCAGGAAATATCTCATAGGTTCCTTCTTTCCCCCGTTTAAGCCGCGCCTGCCAAAATTGTACTTGGCGCACAAAATGTGGATAGGCCTGTTCCCGCAAAAATGTTTCATCACGGCTGTACTCGTATTGCCACCACAAAAATTGTGCACACCAAGGACCAATACAATGATAAAACGGATGGGGATAGTCGCCCGCATATCCCGGCAGCTTGTGAAATTCTTCTGCAAACCGCATTCCCTCTGTTTCATGCCGTAAAAAGCCGTCACAAAAAACCTGTGACAGTTCCAAGTGGTTCGCCGTGTACGTCCCCCAAAAAGTCGCCTGAATATTGACGTCCCAATACCAAACACTGCCCCATAGCGTCAAATGTCGAAGGTCCCACAGGCCATTTAGACCGCTTGCCTGTTCCAGCCGTTTACCACCGCGTCCGCTGCAGCATTCCAATGTATATAAATGCAAATACCACAAATTTTCTAAAAATGTGTCAGGCAGTGTAACGGCGGATTTTGCGAAAAAGCCTGTCCAATGGCTACGGTGCGCCCGCAGTCGCTCCGGCAGTGTCTGCGCCGTCCGTCCGTTAAGTTTCTCCGCCGCCCGGCAAGGGTCGTCCTCCTCCAGCTCTGTTGCAACGCTGACAAGCACATCAAACGCCTCCCTCGCCCCCTGCAAGGTAATTTCTATACGGTTTCCTTGCTGCACTGCATATCCCGTTGTCCCTATCAGCTGCAGAGAGGTGCCGAACACAAACGGCGCGTCCTGTGGATATTCTTCCCAGCCAAACGACTGACGCACCGTGAACACATCTCCCTTTTCCTGCATAAGCACCGGATGCATGTCCCGGGAATTGCGCGCACACGGTATATCAAAGAGCAGTTTTTGAACATATCCCTCCTGGTTTTGACGAATATGGATTGCCAGCATATCCGTCCCTTGCAACATCCGCAGTTCCGCCTGTACAAACTGGCTGCCATGTGCCAGCCGGTAGGAAACGGTCGCTTCTTCCACACGAAGCTGCATTTCACATTCCCATGCTTCCGTTTGCGGTGCGAACTGAATACGCAAATCTCCCACGCCGGGCAGACTGACGCCCTGCGCCACATGAATACGTCCGCCTTCCTTTGCCGGAAACAACACCTTCTGATAGGGCTCCGACGTATCTCCCGTTTCCAGTGCCGCCTTCACCCGCTGCAAATACGTTTCTTTGGCAGCGCCGCCCACTTTTGTATCGTGCGGTTTCGTCGCCTGCGCGGTGCGGCTATATTCCGGCAGCCCGCTGTAGTATACTTCATAATGGTTCAAGGACAAGCATAAATGCTGTTGCTGTAAATATGCCATTGCCCCCATTACACCGTTTCCCAGTGGAAGCGCCTCCGTCCAATGTACCGCTGCGTTTTCATAGCGAATTCCATGTCCCGCCATTTTTATTCCCCCTGTATTGTACTTTTCTCTCAATTCCGGGTGTTTTTTTCTGTGTTTAGACCTTCCGCTGTATCAAAGACCGAATCAAAACAAAAAGGCATAGCATAAGCTATGCCCCAGCTTGTTGACATAAGTCAACAAGCTGGCACGAAGGGGACTCCAGAGACTGCAT
>CBCTHD010000533.1:0-1862 GCA_965146615.1 uncultured Clostridia bacterium | reverse complement strand
GCAGTAACCTTAGCGCCAATGGGATAGCCGCTGATGATTCCCATGACAAACGCCAATGCACCTTCCGCACGCACGCGGAATAGCGGTTGCATGACAGGGCGTAGCAAGGTTCCAAGATATTCGGTTACGTTCAAAGAAAGAAACAGATTTGAGCAAATGAAAAAGGGAAATAGTGCAGGGATAACATTTGTTCCGCAGAGAATCAGTGCGTTATAAGCACTGGAAAGCGCAATGTCCGGTTTTGCAAGTAGTAAACTGGTAAAAAAAACAGTGACGGCAATGCCAAAAATATGAGTCCATTTGATACTTGCCATACATGGATACCTCCTTTTGCCTTTATTATTCATAATATCATGTATATGCGTACAAATTGGTAATTATAAGGACGCTGTCCGCATAAAATACAATGTTAGAAAGTACCTTCTAAAAGAGGTGAAAGCATGGCAAGAGAAAAGAAAAGGGAAGAAGGACCGGAGGTAAAAAAGTCTTTCCGGGACAAAATGGCGGAAATTTTGGATATGCCAAAAGATTTTATCGGAGATTCGCCAATGGTCTCAATGGTGGGGGACCGGGAGGTAATGGTGGAGGGATGTAAGGGAATTATTGAATACACCACCAATACGATCCGGCTGAACACGACAAAATATATGATTAAAATTTCCGGTGCGGATATGGAGTTAAAGGCGGTTGCAAGTGAGTATATCCATATTTATGGAAAAATTGCAGGGGTCGAGTATATTCTTTAGAGGTGGTGGCAGACAGGTATGTTTTTTGTTCATGCAGTGAATTGCCTGAAAGGATACGTGACGATAAGAGCGGAAGGGCGTTTTTTGGAACGGTTTATTAATCTCTGTTCCAACCGACAGATTTATTTATGGGATATTAAACGTACAGGGGATTCCTGCATAACGGCAAAAATCAGCAAAAATGGATTCCGCTGTCTACGTCCGATCTGTGCCTCTACCCACACACGGGTGCATATTTTAACAAAAAAAGGATTTCCGTTTATCTGTGCAAAATTGCTGCATAGAAAATTTTTTTTGTTGGGATTTGTGGCATTTATCGCCGCCATCTTTTGGATGTGTAATCATATCTGGGCGATTGAACTTAGTGGCACATACTACATAGAAGACCAGGTCATTTTACAAGAGCTGGCGGAAAGTGGTGTTAAAATCGGAGCGTCTATCCGTTCCATTGACCAAAACAAGGTAAAAAATGATATTTTGGTAAAAAACAGCGAACTGTCCTTTATTTGGGTAGATATTCGCGGAACAAAAGCGTATGTTGAAGTAAAGCAAAAAGACGCAAAGCCGGAGATTATCGTAGCAAAGCGAAGCGGCGTCATTAAAAAAATAACGGTATTGGAGGGAGATACCGTCGCACAAGAAAACCAATATGTACAGGAGGGAGAATTGTTGGTCAGCGGTATTCGTGAGACAAAATTTATTGGTATGCGGCTGGTGCGGGCTGATGCTGAAGTGCTGGCGGAAACGGAGCATCAGCTGACAGAGCAGTTTTCTATTCGCAAAACGGATAATGTAAAAACCGGAAAAATGGAAAAACGCTATACCTTGAGCTTGTTTGGCAAGGATTATAACTTGTTTAGAAGCCTACCGGATTTTGCCCATTATGAAGCGACAATTACAGAAAAACAGTGCAGATTTTTAGAGGATATTTATTTACCGTTTGGTATAAAAAGGACTGTTTATGAGGAAACTGAGCCTATAGAGACGGTGTGGTCAAAAGAAGAGGCAGTGGAACAGGCAAAGCAGGAGATGAATAAGAAGTTAGACAATGAATTAATTGGCATTACTGTAACGGAGCGCGATTTTGAGGTGCGTGATGTGGATCAGGAAATTTTT
>CBCTHD010000532.1:0-1879 GCA_965146615.1 uncultured Clostridia bacterium | reverse complement strand
TTAAATATATTCAATCCATTGTGGAACAGTGACAAATTGATGTGCAACCCGTTCCCGCTGAATCCTTCCAGCGGCTTGGGAAGAAAAGAGGCATACAGTCCATTTCTGTTCGCCATGGTTTTGACGACAGTTTTAAACGTCACCAGATTATCCGCTGCTGTTAGCGCGTCTGCATGACGAAAATCCACCTCATTTTGTCCCGGTCCCTGTTCATGGTGAGAGCTTTCCGGTATAATACCCATGTTTTCCAGCGTCAAACAAATCTCCCGGCGCACATTTTCGCCTCTATCCAGCGGCGCTATATCCAGATACCCCGCGTGGTCATGCGGACGTTTAGTTGGATTGCCGCTTTCATCGAGTTCAAAGAGGTAAAACTCACACTCCGATCCCACTTCGCACACATATCCTTTGTCCAATGCGCGTTTCACTGCCGCCTTGAGCAGCGTCCGTCCATCACCGTCAAAAGTTTCACCATCTGCACGTTTTACGTCACAGAAAAAACGTGCTACTCTTCCTTGCTGCGGACGCCATGGCAACACCGCTAACGTAGATGGATCAGGGTGCAGAAATAAGTCGGACTCTTCCATATTCATAAATCCTTTGACCGCCGATGCATCAAACGAAACACCTCTTTCAAATGCCCGCGGCAATTCATCTGCCATAATAGCAATATTTTTGACCGCGCCAAACATATCACAAAATTGCAGCCGGATAAATTTCACATCATTTTCTTCCACAAACTGTAACACTTCCGCCACAGTATAATTCATGTTCTCACCTCGCTTCAGGCTCTTTCCGCCGCATTCCTGTTTGTCTCATACGGACGCGCCGGAATACACAGCGATTTTGTCAGAGATACTCTGTTTTCTATTATAGCGTAATTCTTGAAAAATGAAAAGATTTTTTTTTAAGTTTTTTGTTTTTTTATCAATTTGCAGTATACAGCTGCCGGTAAGGATTGTTTGTATTGGAGGATAATACCCAAAAATCCTCTTGCATGAGCTTGTTTTGATCCTTATCAAATTCCTGGCAAAACTCGCTCAAATACGGCTCTATTTCTTGCAAATCTTCTTTTTCTGCCCGGCGGATCTCCACCTGCGGCGGCAGATTCTTCACCGGTTCGGCGGATCGAATAAAAATCTTCCCGCCATGCATTCCTGTACTGCAAAAGTTTCCGACCGGAACTTGCCGGGCGCCAATGCCCAGTACAATGATAATGCCGCCCGCTTGATATTCTCCTAAAAAACTCCCGGCGCTTCCACCAATGACCAAAACCGGAAGTTTTTCTTTATATGCCTTCATGTGAATTCCTGCGCGGTAGCCCGCATTGCCTTCCACCATGATTTTGCCGCCGCGCATCGCATACCCGGCTGCGTCGCCAATCGCTCCATGCACATAGATTGTGCCGTCGTTCATGGTATCGCCCGTCGCGTCCTGCGCGTTGCCGTGTACCGTAATGGTTGCGCCATCCAGATATGCGCCCAGTGCATTCCCCGGTGTGCCGTAGATTTCCAGATGTTTACCGCTCAGACCACTGCCGATATACCGCTGTCCGATACAGTTTTCCAAAACGACCTCTCTATCAGCGCATGCGCGTACCTGTTCGTTTAATTTACGAAAATGCAGTTCATTTCCCTGTGCATTTAATTTCATACGCGTACACCTCCCAGTTTTTTCGCTCTTTCTTCCCGCGCAAACGCCATCAGCTGCGGTTTCTCCTTCAATAAATCGAAATCTACCTGATCCAGCTGTGTCCGTTCACGGACCATCGCTGTATAAATCCCTGCCCGCGCTACATCGCCAATCAGAACATACCCTTTTAATACGCCGCCGCTTGTCACCAGCTTTTTGTAGCTGTTATCTGTCTGCACCACATAAG
>CBCTHD010000531.1:0-1880 GCA_965146615.1 uncultured Clostridia bacterium | reverse complement strand
CCATCTTTAGCCTGATCATTGGCGCAGGCGCTTATTTTACGGGTTCGTTTGGACGGCTGTTTTTCGAGCAGGTGCCAAATAATAATTATGATAACATCATGCCGCTGCTGCTGCAATCGGCGCTGCCGGAATTTGTGCTGGCATTGATTTTGCTGCTGGTATTGTCGGCGTCTATGTCAACGCTTTCTTCCCTCGTGCTCTCATCCAGTTCCACTGTGACAATCGATTTGATTCAGGGGCGGCTGAAAAAGAATATGCGGCAGAGAAACGTTGTTATCACAATGCGTATCTTATGCGTGGTGTTTGTCGCATTATCCTTTGTGGTTGCCTATTTTCCAAATCCCATTCTCATGCTGATGTCCTTTTCTTGGGGCGCTATTGCAGGCGCGTTTTTAGGACCCTATGCCTGTGGCATTCTCTATAAAGGAACGACCAAAGCGGGGGCGTGGACCGGAATGTTGGGCGGACTTGGGATTGCGCTGGTGCTCATGATTGGCAGTGGCTTTAACGCGGCGCGTTCGCCGGAATTTGGCATGTATGCCATGGTTGGCTCTGTTGTATTGACGCTGGTGGTCAGCTTGTTTACAAAAAAATTTGACGAAACGCATATCAAAAATGTTATGCCATATGGGGTACGGGAGGCAAAAGAAAAATGATTTGGAATGAAGAAATTGAAACAATGGACCGGGAGAGTATGCAAAGACTCCAGCTTGAGCGGCTGAGAGAGATGGTGCGGCGGGTGGAAAACCATCCGTTTCATCAGGAGCGGCTGAAAAAAGCGGGTGTCTGTTCTGATAACATCAAGTCACTGGAAGATTTGCAGAAACTTCCTTTTACCATGAAAAGCGACCTACGCGACAATTATCCGTTTGGCATGTTTGCTGTCCCACGGCGCGACGTCGTGCGGATTCATGCGTCCTCCGGGACGACGGGCAAACCAACGGTGGTGGGATATACCAAAAACGATTTGGACAATTGGGCGGAATGTATTGCCCGCATTGCCACCATGGGTGGCGCCACTGCCGACGATATTGCACAGATTGCCTTTGGTTACGGGTTGTTTACCGGCGCGTTCGGTCTGCATTACGGACTGGAGAAAATCGGCGCAACGGTGGTGCCGATTTCGTCAGGAAATACGCAAAAGCAGATTATGTTAATGCAGGATTTTGGCTCCACTGTATTGGTGGGCACACCTTCCTATGCTCTATACATAGCGGAAGTCATGGACGAAATGAAGATTGACCGCAGCACCATCAAATTAAAATATGGTCTATTCGGCGGAGAAGGTTCCACGGAGGAAATGCGTGCGGAAATTGAACGGCGGTTTGGTATGATTGCAACGGAAAACTATGGGCTTAGCGAGGTCATGGGACCAGGCGTGGCAGGCGAATGTACGCATAAGTGCGGTATGCACATCAACGAGGACCATTTTATCGCAGAGATTATCAATCCGGAAACGGGAGAGGTGTTGCCGGAGGGAGAAACCGGGGAACTGGTACTGACGACGATTACCAAAGAAGCGCTGCCTATTTTCCGTTACAGAACGCGCGACATAACTAGTCTCCGGCGGGAGCGGTGCGCTTGCGGCAGGGAAACCATGCGCATGAGTAAAATTCAGGGACGCAGCGACGATATGCTGATTATCAAAGGCGTGAACGTATTCCCGTCCCAGGTGGAAAGTGTGATTCTCGGCATGGAGCACATTGGACCGCATTACCAGTTGATAGTGACCAAAAAAGGATTTACTGACGCCTTGGAAGTCAAGGTGGAACTGACGGACGGTTCTTTGCTGGAGTCCTATGGAGAACTGGAAAAGACGAACAAACGCATCAAGGAACGCTTACACAGCGTTTTGGGCATTGATGCCAAAATTTCGCTGG
>CBCTHD010000530.1:0-1885 GCA_965146615.1 uncultured Clostridia bacterium | reverse complement strand
GGACCGCGTTTTTTTGATATGAGCCGCGCCTCTACACCGGAGTTGGCAGAACTTGCAAGAAAGGCGGCAAAGGAAGCGGGGATTCCACTGCGTGAAGGTGTTTATGCATTTATGCCGGGTCCCTGTTTTGAAACACCAGCGGAAATTCGTATGCTGCGCACATTAGGCGCAGATGCGGTTGGCATGTCCACCGTGCCGGAAGTCATTGCAGCGGCGCATTGCGGTTTGAAGGTGCTGGGGATTTCTTGTGTCACAAATATGGCGGCAGGCATTTTGGATCAACCGCTCAGCCATGAAGAGGTGATTGAGACAGCGAACGGTGTGAAAGAGAAATTTGAAACACTGGTTAAAACAATTTTAAGGTTGCTTTGAAGGAAAATATTCATTTTTTAGTTGCAAATTCCATACAAATGTAATATAATATAAAATAAATATGTGAAACATCTGAGAGTCCTAGGAAGAGCGGCGTTATCTGCTGCCGGATGTTATGACATAAGTAGTAATTTCATAAGAGAAGCGCAAAGAACCGGAAGAGTATCCGGTGGAACCCATGACAGAGAGCGGATATCAAATAGGCTGGAAATATCCGCCGTGGAAGCCATTGGAGAAGTGCGCCGGGGAGCGCGGCATGGGGAAAACAGTATCTGTGTCCGGCTGACCGCCGTTATCCGGTTTTGTTGCCGAAAGGCAGCAAGTGAGTGAGAAACAGAAGTGGAACCGCGGAATGTCCGCCTTCGGTATTGCAACAGTTGCAATCCGGAGGCGTTTTGTATATAAAGGAAAGGAGGCGAACCGGGTTGTCTTTATGGGAAGACATTAAATCAGTTCGCGACAGGGATCCTGCCGCGCGTAATATACTGGAAGTGATTTTGCTATATCCCGGTGTGCACGCCGTATTTTGGCATCGTCCTGCGCATTTTTTATACCGGCACAAGTGCTACTTTTTGGCGCGGCTGATTTCACAGCTTGTTCGGTTCTTCACCGGAATAGAAATCCATCCGGGAGCCAAAATAGGAAAAGGTCTGCTCATTGACCACGGCATGGGCGTTGTTATTGGGGAGACGGCAGAGGTTGGCGATTATTGTACCATCTATCAGAATGTAACGCTTGGTGGAACAGGGAAAGAAGTCGGCAAGCGTCATCCGACCATTGGAAACAATGTTATGATTGGCGCGGGCGCGCGGGTACTTGGACCGTTTAAAGTGGGAGACAACTCTAAAATCGCGGCAAATGCCGTGGTGTTGAGTGAAGTGCCGGAAGATAGCACTTGTGTCGGCGTACCGGCACGAGTTGTTCGGTTGAACGGAAAAAAAGTTGCCGATTTGGATCAGATTCACATTCCCGATCCTGTGTCTATGGAGTTATGTCAGTTACGCTGTATGTTAGAAAAAATGCAACATCAAACGGAAAGCAAAGGAGAAGAGGCAGATGAAACTATATAATACGTTAACAAGAGAAAAAGAGGAGTTTGTGCCGCTGGAGGAAGGAAACGTCAAAATGTATTCCTGCGGTCCCACCGTGTACAACTATTTTCACATCGGAAATGCCCGCCCATTTATTATTTTTGATACTCTGCGCCGGTATTTAGAATACCGCGGCTATAAGGTAAAGTTTGTGCAAAACTTTACCGATGTGGACGACAAAATGATTGCCAAAGCGAATGAGGAAGGCATCACAGTGAAAGAATTGGCGGACCGCTACATTGCAGAATATTTCGTGGATGCACAGGGACTCGGCATTGAAAAGGCAACGGTACACCCGCGTGCGACAGAGAATATTGACAGCATTATTGCTTTGATTCACAAGCTGGAAGAAAAAGGGTATGCCTATGCGGTAGACGGAGATGTCTATTTTGCGGCAAAGAAATTCAGCGATTATGGAAAAC
>CBCTHD010000529.1:0-1892 GCA_965146615.1 uncultured Clostridia bacterium | reverse complement strand
TGTGCATCTCCGCCAGTTGCCGCGTTTTTATGCGCGGCGAGACGGAGACACTTTCGATTTATAATAGTTGCTTTGCATCTATTATACCATATTGGTTGATATTTTCTATCCTTATTGTCACCTATCTATTGTGTCATAATAGTATTTGTACCAAAATTATTTATTGCAATTTAGGCAGTCCCAAAATCGCGAAAACCATTTGTAAATCTTGACTTTCAGCATGTTTTATGTTATAATGTGAAAACTTTTATAGTTAGGTATATTGTCCTAAAACAGGCTATTTAATAAAACTAGTCTGCATATAAAACGGAGGAGTTGATAAACCCAAATAGAAATCATTATAAGGTATGAACGGAGGTTGAAGTATGAATGTTATGATATGTGACGACCAAGCGGAGGAACTTGAAAATATGAAGCAAATCGTTTCCGAATATGCAGCGACACATTCGGAACTTAGCATTGATACAAAATGCTTCTCCAATCCGTTTGATATGCTGGACGAGATAGAAAAAAGCGGCGCGCCCGATATTGCGTTGCTGGATATTTGTATGCCCAGTGTTCTTGGAACGGAAATCGCACGGGAAATTCAAAGCAAAAGTGAAGAAAGCACGGATATTATCTTTTTGACGACAAGCGCTGATTTTGCGGTGGAGGCGTTTTCCCTGCATGTGAGCGATTATCTGACAAAACCGTATACCAAAGAAAGACTTACGGACGCCCTTGACAGGGTGATTGAAAAAAGGCGGAGCTGTTTGTATGTTCCTATTTCGTGTGGAAAAGAAATTCACCGCATTGCTCTCGACCAGGTTCTGTATGCCGAGGTAAAGAATCACAGCGTGGAAATTCATTTGATACGAGGAAGCTGTTTAAAAACGCGCACCACGCTTACAGAGCTGAAAGGTCTGTTTCGGGATATTGACGGCTTTGTGCTGGTGGGCGCTTCGTATATTGTCAACCTGCGCTGCGTGCAGAGCCTGCTTGAAACTACGCTGGAAATGGCAAACGGCGATATGATACCTGTTCCGCGGCGGCTGCGTGGCGAAGTAAAAAGAGCGTATTTTGCTTTTTACACAAGGGAGGCAATGAGAAAATGATACGACAGATTGTGGCTTTAACACTTACAGTTGTGATGCATATTGTTTGCTATGCGATCATGACCGTTCCAAAATATTCCATAAAAAAAACAGTTCTGATTTATTCCGTGTATTTTACCGCCTTTCTCTGTTTGACGCTGTTTGTCTCTCGGGTGCTATTTGATATTCACTCGCTTCACGCTATTTCCGTTGCGTTTTTAAGTACCATTGTATCGGCGTTTTTTATTTTTATGATTACTTCGGCAGACCCTGCCTGTAAAAAAATATTCCTGTTTCTCAGCTATTCAACGGTATTTTGTATTTTCTATTGCGTTTCGGTCATGCTATGCAGCATTTGGTTCAAAAACGAATTTGAGGTCGGCGCCGTGTATGCGAAAACCATCACAAGAACGCTCTTGTACCTGCCGGCAATATGGGCGTATATCCGTTTTTTGCGCCCGGCAGTCCGGGAGGTGTCCGGGGATAACAAAAAAACTTGGTACTCTATCTCGCTGGTGTCGCTGCTGTTTTTGATTGTATTTTCTATATTTTTAATGATTTACTATATGGACAATAATTTCCGGGCGTGGCACAGTATTTTGTTCGCCGTCACCGTTCTGATTTATTGCTCGGTGATAGGGGTTATCTTCGGTACCATTCGCTACATGCGAAAGCAAAACAGGATGGAACTGATTGAAAAAAATGTGGAATACTTGCAGGGGCAGCTGGCCCTGTCGAGTGAAAACGAGCTGCTTGCAAAAACGATTCGGCACGATTTCCGGCATCATATCCAAAATATCGCTGTCATGCTGAAAAAAG
>CBCTHD010000528.1:0-1902 GCA_965146615.1 uncultured Clostridia bacterium | reverse complement strand
CTTTCATAGGAGAGATAAACACGGGATACCAAAAGTTATTGATGATGGGAATCAACCTATTGCCAATGACGCGCTCTCTAACATGTCAATGCATTAGGATGGTGCAATAAAACAAAAATTTTTGAATATTATAACATAACTTAAGCAGGATTTTTCTGAAAAAAACGTGAGTAAACCAAAATCCTCCAAAACAGCTAGAACGACGCACGCTACGTTTGTAAAAGCGTCTCTCAAACAGAAACATTCGAATATATTATTCAAGAAGAATACCACATTGTAATGAATCACTTAAACTTTATATAATGCTTTCAAAGGTGGATAGAAGCCTTTAATAAATAATATGAATAAAGATAACGAAGGAGTGTACATGACATGAAAATCAAAACATTAGGAAGTCTTATTCTCGCGGCGTCATTGGCATTTAGCACAGTGCCGGCTGTTATGGCAGAAGATGAAATGGCAACCGCATTTCGCACCATTGGAGCAGGTGACCCTGCCATAACTGTTATTATCAATGAAAGTGCTGTTGATTTTTCACGGTATGACAATGTTTTTCCGTTTATTGAAAACGACATCACTTTAATCCCGGTACGCGCGATTGCCGAGGGATTAGGATTTGAGGTAACCTGGTATGGAAATCCGGATTCTGTCGGAATTCAAGGACCGGGCGGTCGTGTGGAAATCCTACTGACGATTGATTCCGCTGAAGCAGTTGTAAATGGTGAGAGTGTAACGTTGGATGTACCCGCACGTCTTGTTGGTGACAGGACTTTCGTACCGTTAAGATTTGTTTCCGAAAACTTAGGTGCAAATGTTACTTGGGACGAAGCCTCCTACACAATTACCATTGAATCCATGAAAGGAAACGGCGACAGACCCGGCATGGGCGGTGGAATTACAGCCGGCGCTGAAGGAGACAGACAGCCGAAAGTGGAAACCGATCCGGATATCGCAGCAGTTATCAATGAAGGCGCTGAAAAATTTGCGCAATTTACGTTTGATGACGAAGAAACCGGTATTTCATTAGAGTATAGTCTCTATATTCCTGAGAATTATGATGAAAATGAAGTTTATCCGATGATCATGTACATACCGGATGCTTCCGGCGCTAGCAAGAGCGCAAAAGAAATTGTGGAACAGTATTATGGCGCCGACATATGGGCAACTGACGAAGAACAGGCAAAGCACGAGTCTTTTGTACTGGTTCCGGCATTTTCAGTAGTCGTTGTGGACGACGATTGGAATACCTCAGAAGAGATTGAAACTGCAGTAAATCTAATTAATTCTCTTACTGAGACCTACAGCATTGATACAGACAGACTATATACAACAGGTCAGTCCATGGGCTGCATGACGTCGCTTTATCTGAACAGTAAATATCCTGATTTGTTTGCTGCATCGCTTTTCGTATCCGGGCAGTGGGATATTTCTGTCTTACAGCCGCTTGAAAACAAGAAATTCTTCTATATAACTGCCGCTGGTGATGAAAAAGCATCCGGCGGACAGGATGAAGTGAAAGCGATGTTTGATGCGGATGGTATTCCCTATAGCTATGGAACATGGAGTGCAAAAGATGCGGAGGAGGAACAGAATGCTGCCGCAGAAGAACTGATTGCATTGGGATATGATGCCAATATGATACGCTTTGAAATAGGCAGTGTCTTACCAGAAGGCGAATCCGGTATGGAACACAACGCTTCCTTCAATTATGGATATAAAATTCCGGCTGTACGTGATTGGTTGTTTGAACAATCCAAATAAGTACAACTGATAAGTCAAGTATCACCGGCAAAATGTAGGTGATGTATTATACAAAATAATGTGCGGCGCAACAAATAATCGAAGTTGCGCCGCACATTGTTTTTTCATGGTTTTCCGCTTTTATCAAGTGGCAAATCCGGC
>CBCTHD010000527.1:0-1902 GCA_965146615.1 uncultured Clostridia bacterium | reverse complement strand
TTATCACTGGTCTGATTAAAGCAAATATTCCTTCCCGTATTGCGTTTGCTGTTTCCAGCCAAATCGATTCCCGTACCATTTTGGATACGGGCGGTGCAGAAAAACTGATGGGAAAAGGCGATATGCTGCTCATGATGTCTGGCAGTTCTAAGCTGCAGCGCGTCCAAGGCGCGTTTGTATCTGATTTGGATGTGGAAAATGTGACTTCTTTCCTAAAAGGTCAGTTTGATGCAGAATATAATGACGATGTGCTTGCAACCATTGAAAATGGCGCCAATGAGCCAAAAGATAAAATCGACGGGGACAATGCGGCAGAGGAAGATCCTTTGTTGGAAGAAGCCGCTAACATTGCGTTTGAATTGGGACAAGTCTCCACGTCGTTGTTGCAACGCAAGCTCCGTATCGGCTATGCACGAGCGGGACGCTTGATTGACCTTCTGGAATCCAAACAGATTATTTCTCCGTATGATGGCAGTAATAAACCACGCCAACTCATTGGTACGCGTGATAATTTATCAATGTAGGAGCGACATACATGGCAAATCAATTTCTCCCTGTCAACCGACAGGACATGCTCTCCCGCGGGTGGGACAGCATTGATTTTTTATTTGTGACCGGCGACGCCTATGTGGACCATCCCTCTTTTGCGGCAGCCATCTTGTCCCGTGTGTTAGAAAGCGAAGGATTTAAGGTTGGTATAGCGGCGCAGCCGCAGGGGCCGGAAGACCTGAAACAATTTGGTGTTCCGCGTCTAGGCGTGTTGATATCTGCCGGAAATGTTGACTCTATGGTGGCGCACTATACCGCAGCAAAAAAGAAACGCAGTGAAGATGCCTATTCCCCCGGTGGGAAGGCGGGGCTGCGTCCCGACCGCGCAACGTTGCACTATTGTAATTACGCGCGGCAGGCATTTGGGAAGCTCCCAGTTATCATTGGCGGGATTGAAGCCAGCTTGCGGCGCTTCGCCCACTATGACTATTGGGATAACCGCGTGCGGCGATCTATATTGCTGGACAGCGGCGCCGACCTGTTGCTATACGGTATGGGTGAACGGATTATTGTGGAACTGGCACACGCCTTAAACGACGGCCTAGATATTCGCCAGCTCACTTTTCTGGATGGGACATGCTTTGTTACGAAAGATATTTCTTTTATCAGCGATGCCGTTCATTGTCCTTCTTTCCAGGAGGTGCGCGACCATAAAAAAGCATATGCTGAATCGGTTGCGATTCAATATCGGCAGCATGATTATATCAATGGAAAAACGCTAGTGCAGGAACATCAGGGACGATATCTGGTACAAAACAAACCGGCCGCGCCATTAAACCGGCAGGAACTGGACCGTGTTTATTCTCTCCCCTATGTACGCGACTATCATCCTATGTATAAAAAATGGGGCGGCGTTCCCGCCATTGCAGAAGTGAAATTCAGTATTCTTAGTTCCCGCGGATGTTTTGGCGGCTGTAATTTTTGCGCGTTAGCATTTCACCAGGGACGCACAGTCCAAAGCCGTAGTCATGAATCCATTTTACAGGAAGCAGCGCAAATCGCGGCTATGCCGGATTTTAAAGGATATATTCATGACGTGGGCGGACCGACTGCGAATTTTCGTACGCCCTCCTGTCAAAAGCAGCTTACTCATGGGATTTGCACGAATCGGCAATGCTTATTTCCCACCCCCTGCAAAAATATGGACGTGTCACACAGCGATTATGTTGCGCTGCTACGAAAACTGCGGGCTGTACCCGGTGTGAAAAAGGTATTTATTCGTTCCGGCATCCGTTATGATTATTTGATGGCGGATTCTGACGATACTTTTTTTTATGAACTGTGTCAGCATCATATCAGCGGGCAATTGAAAGTCGCGCCGGAACACATTTCTGACCAAGTTTTAAAATATAT
>CBCTHD010000526.1:0-1916 GCA_965146615.1 uncultured Clostridia bacterium | reverse complement strand
AGTCTGCATATTTCCTATTCTGATTTAATTTATAAAGAACATGCGCTCTCCATCGGCTCCAGTTCTCAAGCTGTTGCCTATGTTGGCGTAACCGGAAGTGATGGTAAGGTGACCTGGGGCGTCGGTATTCACAACGATATTATTACAGCATCTATTTATGCCCTACTCAGCGCGGTCAACAAAATGCTGCATTAACGCGCTTATCTGCGTGGTATGAACTTTCATGCAGTTCACGTATAAAGGAGCACCTTGGCATGTAAAATCTACATGCACAAGGTGCTTTTATTATTTACAATCCATGCATATCGTTCTGCATAGACTTATTTAATTTTTCTAATGCTTTTTTCTCAATTCTCGATACTTCAGAACGCGGTTATGAACAAAAATGCGGTTTTCGAAAGCGGAAATACAGATGCAGATTTTGTTCCGGCGTCACCTCAACCCGCTCCAAAATCGAAAACCAGAATCCTTTCTCTGTTTCTACTGATTTCCAAAAACAATCAATCATTTCCTGCGGTGTCCACTGCTTTGGTTGCAAGTTACACGCCATTCTGCACTGTTCTAACTGTTTTTTTTCTGCTTTTTTCTCCCGATAAATTCTCTTAAAATCCTCCACATCAAGAATCCCCTCCACTCTATCTGCATATAGCTGTTCCAAAAACGCTTCTATCTGCTGCAATTTCACTGCCATTTGCTGTTCCTTATTCCCTATCTGCTGGTATATCGTGGATTGAATCACCTGTTCCGCATAGGCTTTCCAATCAAAACACTGCTCTGCCAGTTTTTTGATGCAGTCCACCACCAATTCCCGGAGTTGTTCCTCCCGTATCATATGGTGGGAACAAGGCGCTACACCCTCCCTTCTTTGATAAGACCTACAAGCTAAATAAAGCGTTTCCCCCGCTTTCAGCTTTCTTGGGACAGCACTGATTTTCGTGCCACAATTTTGGCAAACGATTAACCCTTTCAATAAATAATCATATTTCCGAACCCGTGTTTTTGTGCGCTGCTGTAGTATTCTTTGCACGGTATAAAATGTTTTCCTATCTATCACCGCCTCATGTGTTCCTTCCACCACTGTCCACTGTTCCATCGGTTTTTTCAAAATCTTTTTTGATTTATAGCTGGCTTTCTGTACGCGCCCTTGTACCATATTTCCAATATATACCTCATTTTTGAGTATAAAAGAAATGCGTTCTGCCTGCCATGTTCCACGATAGTTTTCCCAAGTTGCGGCGGGTTGCAGCCCTGCGTATTGCAGGGGCGTCGGAATATGGCGCGCGTTAAGCCATCTGGCAATTTCACTGCTGGTCTTTCCTTCTGCCGCAAGCGCAAATATGTGGCGCACTACCTCTGCGGCAGGTTCATCTACAGTAATCTTGTTTTTCTCCGTTTTCGACATCCGGTAGCCATAGGGCGCTTTCCCGCCGATAAACAATCCTCTTTGTTGTTTATCCCGCTTGACGCTTTTGATTTTTTTGGAAATGTCCTTTGCATACATATCATTTACAACTGCACGAAACGGCGTCACATCGCTGCCATAGGCACCTTCCTCTCCTGAATCAATCTGGTCCAATAGAGAAATATAGCGCACGCGATGTTCCGGAAAATATTTTTCCAAATAGTATCCTGTCTGGATATAGTCTCTCCCCAGCCTAGATAAATCTTTTGTCAAAACCGTATGAACATATCCCTGTTCAATATCACAAAGCATTTGTTGAAATGACGGACGGTCAAAATGCATTCCGGAAAATCCATCGTCCACGTATTCCCCATAAATAGGAATTTGCTTGTTTGCGGCATATTGCCGCAGCAAGCTACGCTGATTGCTGATGCTGGAAGACTCCCCTGCTTCCCCATCTTCTTTTGATAACCGCAGATATAGGGCTGCACCTGATATTGCAGCATTTTTTGTC
>CBCTHD010000525.1:0-1927 GCA_965146615.1 uncultured Clostridia bacterium | reverse complement strand
TCTGCTGGTGAACAATGCGGGCGTTGGATATTTTGGGTTGCATGAGGAATTGAATCCACAAAAAATACATGAGATGGTGACGGTGAATTTGGAGGTGCCTATGGTGCTTACACAACTGCTGCTGCGGGATTTGAAGCGGTGCGGCGGTGCAGTTGTAAACATTTCGTCGGTCACGGCAAAACAGACCAATCCACATGGCTGTGCCTATGGCGCAACAAAAACGGCGCTTAGTAGTTTTTCAGCGAGTTTGTTTGCCGAAGCACGAAAATATGGCGTACGGGTGGCCTCGGTCCATCCTGATATGACAGCAACGCAGTTTTACCGAAATGCTGATTTCAAGCAGGCAGACGACATGGAGTGCTGTTTAAATCCAAAGGAAGTGGCACAGGCGGTTGCGTGGATTTTGGAGCAGCGAGAAGGCATAACGGTGACAGACATTGTGTTGCAACCGCAAAAACATAGGATTGAAAGGAAGGGAAGAACACATGATTGAATTGAAACGTGGAACCAGCCAAGACATGCTGACGCTTTGGAATGGACGCTTTGCGGATTTTGCAGAGAGATATTGCCAAAAAATTGACAGTGGGCAGCAGGAAATCTGGATGGCAAAGGATACGGAGACGGGTAAATGGATAGGGGAGCTCCACCTATTGTTGCTTGATGATGACCGGGATTTAGCGGACGGAAAGGACACGGCATACCTATTGGCTTTTCGTGTAGACCCTGCCTATCAAGGGCGGGGCATTGGGAAACAGATTATGGAGCGCGTTTTGGAACGTGCGGCGGAGTGCGGCATTACGAAATTAAACGTCGGCGTGGAAGAAACGGATACTAAGGTGTTGCACATGTATCAAAAATGGGGATTTGATAAGAAAATCAAAGATTCTTCTTTTGTCTATAAAGAAGCGGGAGAGGTTCAAGTATGTCCGTTTGGCGTTTGGCAAAAAAACGTGGAAAAACTGCACAAAACTGATGCCCGGAATTGACATTGGCGGGTTTCTATGATATAATATATGCTCTGCATATATGATAAAATTTAAGCCTTTCGTCTCGCCGACTATAAAAGCTGGCAACCGATGGAGGCGGACAAATGATACCAAACTGTTTCACCGTTATGGTATCATTATGATCTCATTTTTTCAGGAAGAGAAAGGGCGGATGTTAGGGTTGGAAAGAAAGCTGACATTGTATGGCTTCAACAACCTCACAAAAACACTTAGCTTCAGCATTTATGATGTTTGCTATGCGAAAAGTGAGCGGGAACAGAAGGACTATATTGCTTATATTGACGAACAATATAATTCAGAACGGCTAACGAAAATATTGTGCGACGTAACAGATATGATTGGCGCGCATATTTTGAACATTTCCAAGCAGGACTATGAGCCGCAGGGCGCTTCCGTGAACTTGATGATTGCGGAGGCGGATTTGTGCGCACAGGAAATTGACCAGTCCTGTAATCAGGGTCGCTATACCACGGCGATGCGCGATACGATTCATGCGCATCTGGACAAAAGCCATGTAACGGTGCATACCTACCCTGAAAGTCATCCTGACAATGCGATTTCTACGTTTCGTGTGGATATTGACGTGTCTACCTGCGGAGAAATCTCTCCTTTGAACGCCCTTAATTATCTGATCGGAAACTTTGATTCCGACATCATTACGATTGACTATAGAGTGCGTGGATTTACGCGGGACGTGAAAGGGGAAAAGTTTTTTATTGACCACGATATTACCTCGATTCAGAATTATATCGACCGGGAGACGCTGCAAAAATATGACGCAATTGACGTCAACGTCTACCAATCCAATATTTTTCATACCAAAATGTTGATTAAAGAAATTGAACTGCAAAATTATCTGTTTAATACAGATGTATACGAATTGCCGCCAAAGCGCCGGCTGGAAATTACTGACCGGCTGC
>CBCTHD010000524.1:0-1928 GCA_965146615.1 uncultured Clostridia bacterium | reverse complement strand
GAACCAAAACGTTTTATCTATATGACGCCAAGTTTAATGGCGATTTAGATGGATACGACTTCAAGATTTCTTCCAATATACTGGATTCCAACCACGATATTACCACGGAAACCGATACGGGCTTTGGAACAAAGTACAGCTCGTATTACCCGAACAGGTATGGACGCGTTTCCACGGTTGACGATGTTGTGATAGGCGCAGTGCGTGTAAAGAAATTAAAGGAGAAAAATCCATTTGCACTAACGGTCACTACGGAAAACCATGGTAATATCTTTTTTGACGATGAGAAAATGAAACTGAATGCGGAGTTAGTCAACCGTTTTAACGAAGCCTACGAGCTTGAAGCGACCTATTCTTTTGTGGATGAATATGACAATGAGACAGTTGTTTATTCTGAAAAAGTAAACATTGCGCCGCAGGAGACAAAAAATGTTCCGATTGTCTTAACAGATATTCCGTATGGCTGTTTTTATCTAAAAAGTACCTATACAGCCCCGGGCATCAAGTGCGAAAAAATGACGGAATTTTCACACAGCCGAGAGGCAAAAATTGCAAATCAGCGCGCTGGAACGAATATTCACCTGGAGGGCAGCGACAGCTATAAAAATGACTATGAAGCAACAATTGAGCTTGCGAAAAAAGCGGGATACAGCAGCCTGAGAGACTCTGTTCGCTGGGCCGACAATGAGAAAACAGCGGGGGTTTATACGTTGCGCAGTACGACGGCAAAGGAAATTGAAATGATGAAAGCGTATGGAATGGATTTGTTGCCTGTACATAATTCTACGAACGAGCCCGTTTATGGAGAAGCGTCAAAACCGCTGAAAACGCCGGAAATGCTGCAAAAGTATCAGGACTATTGTACCTGGCTTACCAACCAATTACAGGGCGCCTGTGTTGCGGTTGAATCACATAACGAGTGGAATTTGCATATTCCTACCGGTACGGGCGAGGAATATACCATGATGATGAAGACGCTCTATGAGGGAACCAAAATGGCAAACCCTAGTGTGAAGGTTGTAGGTATTGACACCGGCGGTTTGGACTTGGGACTGATGAGACGGTATTTTGAAGCGGGTGCTCTGGAGTATATGGATGCGGTCAGCTATCACCCGTACGACTGGGCGAGAAGTTTTGAAGATGGCAACCAGCTCCGCGGGGCGAAAGCGGTACGCGAATTGATGGAGGAATATGGTCACGGCGACAAAGAAATCTGGTGTACGGAAACGGGATGGCACGAAGGACTAAACAACACCATTACCGACGAGGACAAGGCATATTATTTGGCAAGAGCGCTTTTGCAGAACGCGGCGCTTAAAGTATTCGACAGAATCTATTTTTATGAATTCGTAAACAGTGGCATTGAACCTTCCTACGGCGAGTCCTCCTATGGGACGGTAAATTCGGTTTACAGCGACGTTCCCTACGGCGCACAAAAAGCATATATTGCAGCGGCGAATACGAACTGGCTTTTGGGAGACGCAGAATTTGACCGTGCGATAGACGGCGAACCAAATCTGGATGCAGGTACCTATGTTTACAGATTTCAACGCGGCAATACAGACGGCAGAGGAAGTCAGATGATTGCACTGTGGACCAAGCAGGATGCGGTGGAGTACGGATTGGATTTAGGTGTGGACAAGGCGACGATGTTTGATATGTACGGAAACGAACGAACCCTTTATGCAGTAGATGGAAAGTTTAGTTTTTGTTTGACGGACAGACCGATATATCTCGTTGGCGACTTTTCGGAATTTAAAGAGTGCGAGCCGACCATCAAAATGAACAAAGTGTCGGCGAACGCTACGGCGGATGATTCGGTCAGTGTAGAGTTTACTGCGCCGGAAGCGGGGCATATGACGATACAGCCTGTCAATCCCATTGATTTTCAGGTCACAGAAAACGCAGGTTTTTCAAATGGTAAGGCG
>CBCTHD010000523.1:0-1933 GCA_965146615.1 uncultured Clostridia bacterium | reverse complement strand
GCAAAGCTGCTGGAAAAACTCGGCATCCGTACAGTGGAGGACATGTTGTATTTCTTTCCGCGCTATGTGGAGGACCGTTCCTCCTATAAAAGTATTCATCAGTGGACGGACGGTGAGACGGTTTATTTTCAGGGAACCGTCTACCGTGAAATGATGGAAAACCGTATCAAACGCAACATGGTGGTGTATACCCTGATTGTAGAAAATGATGGAGATTTTGCCAACATGGTATGGTTCAACAATAAATATCTCAAAAATGTGTTTGAGGTGGGCAAGACCTACCAGTTTTACGGCAAAGTCAGTATCAAATACGGTAAAAAACAGCTCACCAATCCCACCTATGAACCGCTGGACAGCAATTTACATACCGGACGGGTTGTCCCGACCTATGCCCTGACGGATAAGCTGTACCAGAAAAATATTCGCGCCATTGCGAAAAACTGCTTGGATATGGCGGGCGGCAAAATCAAGGAATACATTCCCGGCTGGGTGCGGGAGGAATATGGGCTGTGTGAAATCAACTACGCCATTTCCTCCATTCATTTTCCACAGAACATGGACGACTATAACATCGCCCGTTACCGGCTGGTGTTTGAAGAACTGCTGATGCTGCAGCTGGGGCTGTTCAGCATGAAGCAGGTGAAGCATACGGAACATGCGCCTGTGATTCCCGCGCGGGGCGCCATGCGCACATTTACCGAAAAACTGCCGTTTTCCCTGACGGGTGCACAAATAAACGTGCTAAAAGAAATTGCAGCGGATATGGAAAAAGATACCCCCATGAGCCGCTTGGTACAGGGGGACGTCGGCAGCGGAAAAACGGTGGTGGCGTTTGCAGCGATTTGGGCAGCGGTGCAGCAGGGGATGCAGGGCGCTTTGATGGCGCCGACGGAGGTACTCGCAAGTCAGCATTATGAAACGGCACTGCACTATTTTGCGGAAGAAGAAGTGGCGCTTTTAACAGGCAGCGTAACTGGAAAAAAGAAACAGGAAACCATTGCGCGCATTGGCAGCGGCAACGCGAAATGTGTCATTGGAACACATGCGCTGATTGAGGACGCCGTAGAGTTTGCCAATTTGGGGCTGGTTGTCACGGACGAGCAGCACCGATTCGGCGTGAACCAGCGGGCGAAGCTCAGCCAAAAGGGCGGCAGTCCACATATGCTGGTTATGTCGGCGACGCCCATTCCGCGAACATTGGCGTTGATATTGTACGGCGATTTGGATATTTCCATTGTGAATGAAATGCCGCCGGGACGCACGCCGGTCAAAACCTATGTAATTGAAGAAGAATTGCGCAGCCGCGCCTATGGATTTGTCGGCAAACACATTGCGGCGGGACGGCAGGCATATGTCGTATGTCCGTTGGTGGAAGAATCAGAAAAAATAGACACCAAAGCGGCGACAGAGCTTGCAGAACAGCTTGCCGCGATATTTCCGCAGTACCGGGTGGAACTCCTGCATGGGAAAATGCGTCCCAAACAGAAAAATGAAATTATGCAGCGGTTTGCGGCGGGAGAAACGCAGATTTTGGTTTCCACAACTGTCATTGAGGTGGGCGTCAATGTGCCCAATGCGACGGTGATGGTGGTGGAAAATGCGGAGCGGTTCGGATTGTCGCAGCTGCACCAGATTCGCGGACGGGTTGGCAGGGGCAGCGAGCAATCGTTTTGCATTTTGTTCAACCAGGGGAAAAATCAGGAGGCGCGTCAGCGGCTGGGTATCATGGCAAAAACCACAGACGGATTTGAAATTGCGCGGCGGGATTTGGAGCTGCGTGGGCCGGGAGATTTTTTGGGCACACGGCAGCACGGTATGCCGACGCTGAAGATTGCGGATTTGCTGACCGATGTGGCGGTGCTCAAAGAAGTACAGGAGGCCGCAAGAAAATTGCTGCAGCAGGATCCACGGCTGCAGAAAGAGGAACATCGGC
>CBCTHD010000522.1:0-1937 GCA_965146615.1 uncultured Clostridia bacterium | reverse complement strand
GGCGAAGATGCAATAGAATCATTATAGAACCGGACGCCGCCCTTTTCTTCCACAAATTCAATCCGGTGCGCTACCCCTTCAAAGGTTTTGGCAACCGTAACAATATCCTGAGCGGATACCATATGCCGTACCGCAGCGATCGCCGCCATATAATTTTCAATATTGTGCACGCCGGGAATACGTATTTGGTCCGTATCCAATATCTTTTCCAATTCCCCATTTTGGCTCTGCCAAATTGCGCCATTTTCAAAATAGACGCCTTCCTCCAAACGCTGCTTTCTGCTGAAAAACAGAGACTTCCCCGGCGTTTCTTGCGCAAAAGAGCGCGTCTGCGCATCGTCATAATTCAAAATGACACGGTCTCCCGGTTTCTGATGCAAAAAAATCTGCTGCTTTGCCAAAATGTATTCGTCCATAGAACTGTGCCAATCAAGGTGATTGGGCGTAATATTTGTCATAACGGCGATGCTGGGCGATTGCTTCATCGTAGTCAGTTGAAAACTGGACAACTCCACAACCACTTTATCCTCCGGCTGAATTTGTTCTACTTCTCCAATCAACGGCTTGCCAATGTTGCCGCCCAGCCAGCATTGATAGCCTGCCTGCTGTAATATTTTGAAAATCAGTGTCGTTGTTGTTGTTTTCCCATCGCTTCCTGTCACGGCGATGATTTGCGCCGGACAAAGTGAGAAAAACAGCTCCATTTCCGAGGTAATCACCGCACCGTTTTCCCGCAGACGCTGTATTTCCGATAATTCAGGATGCATACCCGGCGTTCTAAAAAAGTAATCGCATTGTAAATGGTCCAAATACGAATCGCCGCATTGTACCGTAACCCCAAGGTTTTTCAGAAGCGGTATCCCCGCAATCTGTTTCTCTTCTTTTTTATCACAAGCGGTAACCTGCGCGCCACAGTGCACCAAAAACTGAATCAGCGGCATATTGCTGACGCCAATGCCGGCTACCACTACTTTCTTTTGCCGAATCTGTGCCTTAAAAGCATCAATAGACATAGTATATCCATTCCTTTCCTACTTTACACAAGGGAAGTCTCGGCATTTCCCCAGACACACAAGCGGGGCCGCACGCTCAGCGCGGGGCCCCTGGCTTTTTGGCTTAAAACTGTTTTAAATATTCTTGGACCAATTCTTCCATCAACTCGTCCCGTTCATATTTGGCAATTAATTTTCTGGCGCCCATATGGCTGGTAATATACGTTGGATCGCCTGAAATCAGGTATCCGACAATTTGATTGACCGGATTATAACCTTTTTCTTTCAGCGCTATATACACCTGTTCAATCACTTCATGCGCGGTCTGTTTATTTTTGTCATTTTCTCTGTACCATAACGTATTCTGATTATCCATCATTTGCAATCACAAACCTTTCTGCCTGCAGAATGATTTCTACTTTCACGCGCTGCTGCAGGTCAAATCATACGCGTTATTGTTTCGAGGATTTACCGCCGCATCCACCTTCAAAATAGCCTTCCAACGAAAGATGTAACGGATATTTTTCTCCATTCTCTAAGTCGGAAAATCCTAAACGCAAGTAGACGTCTTTATGGTTCAAGTCATCCGTAACAGCCATGCGGATACCATGCAGATCCAGAAAATTCATTGCCGCCGACACCAGCACTGGAAGCATTGTCTCCTCATCTGCTTTGACGGTTTCTATGTAACCAAAGTTCCCATCTATGTTAAAAGCGACCGCTCCTGTCCGTTTTCCGTTTTCCATACAGCTCATGACCAGCCCGGTTTCCCCGCCGTTCAAATACTGTACTGCTTCCCGGACAGTTTCCGGTGTATCCACTGATATTTTGAACATATTAATCGCTCTCCTAAAGTTTCATCAGCCTTTGTATCTCAGCTTTTTTTAAATGCCGCCATTTCCCCAGCGGCACATTACCCAGCATAATCGGTCCGACCTGTGTACG
>CBCTHD010000521.1:0-1939 GCA_965146615.1 uncultured Clostridia bacterium | reverse complement strand
GTAATCAAACTGCCGCTTTGCGAACATCTGATTCCCGCATCGCAGCCCCAATAGGACAGCTGTGCCGCAGGAGCCAGTGGCCTAAGTGTCGCCATGCTTTATACCGCTATCACCTTGAAGGTCTCCATGTCTAAAAAGTCGGCGATTGGATATTGTATCGACACTCCTGTACTGCCCACTTCCTGCGCTTGTACATCAGCCTGAATCAGCTTGCCACTCTGGTCATATGCCGCCGCAATAATCTGTATCGGGGTGGTATCTATCGCATTTGGCGACTGAATAGTAACGTCAATTGTTTTGGCGTCCTCCGGTAAAGACCATATGCTTTTTGCGGAAACGGAAAGCTCCGGTTTGATGAAATCCACGCCTTTTACATAAACAAGTTCGTTTTCATAGACCCCGGTATAGGACCCGGAATCATTTTTAAAATATTGCGTATTTCCATACATATCGCTGACTTCAAAATACTTCTTATCGCTTTGATACGTATACTCCGCTCCCGTTGGCGTTCCGGACGAGCCATATTCATCATATTTCCAGAAACACATAATTTCTTCCATGTCGGCATTGACAAACTTATATGCATATAGATTCTCTTTGTCCGACATATTTCCTTTGAATTCTGCGTCCCCTACAATATCGTTAAATGCCGCCGTTACGATATAGGCAGGCTTTGCCGCGAAGGGCGTTTTATCCTCGTGAGATTCTACAATTCCGAATTTATTTTCCGAATAGAACCATCCCACATAATTGTCTGCAAATCCATAGTGAAAAACCTTATCAATCAAATCCGGATTACTGTACATCGCAAACGACCTTGCATACCGCCGCGCCTGCGCCGTTTCATTCGACTGGCCCATGCTCTGCGCCGCAGCTGCGCTCATATTTTCTGCCGGCCAACCTACTTCCGTTATCCAGGCGCCTTTCGTAGAATCCTTCGCCTTTACCCAACTCGTATAGTTTTGTAATACGTTTAACAGCGTCGGCGCATACTCCGCCTCCGCCATATAGTCGTAAGTATGAAAACTATACGCATCGCATACGTCAAAAATGCCGTTTGCATAGCAGACTTCATCCCACTCCGGACGATACCCGCCGGTTTCACCCGCAACAATAACAGCGTCTGGATTCGCCGTCCTGATAGCCGGCTCCGCCGCTTTTACCAATTTGGTAAACGGTACAGCGTGCTCCGGCACATGTATGCCGCCGGTTATTAAATTATACTCATTGGGGGAAGCAAAATAATTGGTATACGGTGACATTTCCTTTACCGCCCAACTGCAAAAATTGACATACGCCTGCCGTTTTTCATCACTGTCCATCAAATACGGATAGGAATCATATAGCGGGTTGTCGCATTGCAAAATGATAAGACTTTCCAGGCCAAGCGCGTCGTTGTACTGCAAACTCGTCATCAGATTTTCGCTCATTTGATAGTCGCCTTTGGACGTCTCTAAATTATTCCAGCGCGCGGAAGTTCTCGTAAAGCCGTAACCGGCATTTCGAATCAAATCCGCCAGATCCATGACGTCTTGTGCGTTATAGACTTCCCATTCGTAATGCACATTGGTACCAAAACGTTTGTTCACCCTGTCCGCCTTGCGGGAATAGGAAAAATCAATGGTTTCCTTTTGCGATACCGCGCCGCTCGTTATCTCAATTTCAAGGTAATACACGCCGTACTTCAGCGAAGGGATAACAAGCGTCTCTTTTCCTGAATCTATCATAGAAGTTTTGGTGAACACGGTATTGCCGTCAAAATCCAGCGCCTTATAGGTAACGGTTTCTCCACCGAAGCCTACCGCCGCGCACGAAAAGGAAATATCAAAGGAGATGGCGTCCCCTTCAAAAAAGATATTGCCCGTCTTTCCTGTTGCAACCGTAATTTGATATGGAGATTTCATCGCTGATTTTGACACACGGATTTCTGATATTGTTA
>CBCTHD010000520.1:0-1944 GCA_965146615.1 uncultured Clostridia bacterium | reverse complement strand
TCTCTTCTACACGTCGCTGCTTGTTGGGAGATTTCACGGGACTCATAAGTTCGTTTCCAACCTCATGCGCCCGGCAATTATCTGCCCAGGGACACAGCATACATTGCGGCATTCCATTGGGCAGACAAACCGTGGCGCCGAGTTCCATCAATGCCTGGTTGAACGCGCCCGCCTCTCCTTCTGGCAGCACGGCGTGCAAAAGCTGTTGCATTTCTTTTTTTGTTTGAGGGTCCTTAATGTCCCGAAAACTTCCCAGCATTCTGGAAATGACCCGAAGGACATTTCCATCTACCGCCACTTCATTTTGTCCAAACGCAATGGAACTAATCGCACCCGCCGTATATTCCCCAATTCCCGGCAGTTTCAGCAAAGTAGCATAATCTGACGGCATGTTGCCGCCATACTCTTCCATTATAATGTTCGCCGCCTTTTGTAAATTACGCACGCGATTATAATATCCAAGACCCTCCCACAATTTCAGTAGCGTATCTTCCTCCGCTTGCGCCAATTCCCGTATCGTTGGTAAAGCCTCCATCCACCGCTGGAAATATGGCATTACAGCGCTCACTCTGGTTTGCTGCAGCATAATTTCCGATACCCAGACACGGTATGGCGTAGGTTCCTGCCGCCATGGCAAAATACGCGCATTGCCGTGATACCAGTGCAACAACGCAGACACTGCCCCCGATAGCAGCAGCACATCTATTTCATTCATCCTGTTTCACCGTTCCTTTTAGAAAACTTTATCCACCTTATTTATCATAACGTAAAAATCATTTGCTGTCAATCATGAAAAAAGCTCCCGCCTTTTTTGACGGAAGCTCTTATAATAAATCTCATTTATTTCCGTTTTCCAAGCAGACGCAGCAAATACAGGAACACGTTGATAAAATCCAAGTATAACTGCAATGCGGAATAAATCGATGCTTTTTTCAACATCGCTGCATCATTCTGATAAGCAACATAAAAATGTTTCATTTTCTGCGTATCATAGGCAGTGATTCCCAAAAACAGCGCCAATCCGATAAAACTCACAGCCATCTCAAGCTGTGTTAAATCGAAAAACAGACTCAACAGCCAAAATAAAGCAAGCCCAAAGATGCCGAATATGAGTACTTTACCGATACCCGACAAATCGCTCTTTGTCACAAATCCAAACAAGGACATGATACCATAAATTATCGCTGCGCCAACAAAAATCAGGGACACACTTTCCAATTCATACAAGAAGAAAATGGAAGAAAGTGTAATACCATTGACAAGCGCATATACAAAAAACATTGCCGTTGCTGCGCCGACAGACATCTTTTGTAATCTTCCCGCCAAAATCCAAACCAGCGCAACTTCCACAATCAGCAGCGCATAGAAAATAGCAGGAGTTGTAAATACCAGATAAAATACACCAGATTCAATTGTTACCATGGAGGCGATAAATGTCGTCAATAATCCTAAAAACATCCACAGATAAGTCTTTGCTACAAATGTACTACGGCTTTCTCCCACCTCAGCCGGGCCCATTGGTTCTACTGGTTGGTTGACCATACAAATTCCTCCCTACACATTTTATTGGAAAGAGACTAAGCTCTCTTCCACCATTGCTAACATTTCTTTATATTTTTCACCTTTGGCTTTTTCCTCTGCCACCACTTTTTCCGGCGCCTTTTTCAAGAAACCTTCATTGGACAATTTCCCTTCCACACGCTGAATTTCTTGCTGCAGCCGTGCCTTTTCTTTTTCCAGCCGCGCGATTTCTTCTTCTCGGTTCACCAATTCGTCCATTGGAATGGCAATCTGCGCGCTTTCCACAACCGCTTTTACAGCATTTTGCGGAATCACGCTGCTGTCTTCCGTAATCACCACTTCCGAGGCGGACGCCATTTTTTCAAAGATTAGCTTACCAGATGTAAACACCTCTACATCACGCGTCACAACAAATAATTTCGC
>CBCTHD010000519.1:0-1945 GCA_965146615.1 uncultured Clostridia bacterium | reverse complement strand
ATAAACAGGATTGCCGTCCACCATCTTGAAACTGACGTTTTCGACCCCAAAGTTCATCACGATGCAGCCCTCCTGAGAATATCCATAATCCAAAAATCGTGCGGCCAACGGAACATTGTCGCAGGAAGTCGTGATGGCTGCCGCACCATTAGCAACATATCGCCCTTCACGCTGCCCGAACATTGGCTTTTCTCCTTTGTTCAAAGTTGGATAGGTTGCACCAACCAAGTCAAACGAGTCACCTTCTTTTTTATGCGTCATCCATGTTCCAATACTCTGTCCACCCCATCCAAAAGTTGCACCGGTTCTTCCGTTTAGTATGTTGCTTTCTACGCTGGCTTGATCCACGTTTGTAAAACTTGCATCCAGCAACCCTTCTTGATACCAACGCCGCATCAATGTGACAAAATCCTTGTATCCCGATTCAATGGGCCCATACTTGACACTGCCGTTTTCCTGGTAAAATCCGTTTGCTATGCCGTATGCGCCAACCAAAAATTTTCCGCCGAGTCCTCCCGAAAACTCATAGCTCAACGGCGCCTGCGCGCCTTTTTCGTCCCGGAACCGCCGCAACATGACTTCCCATTCCTCTATCGTTTCCGGCACCTCCAGCCCCAAATCGTCCAGCCAGTCCTTGCGGATAATGGGTCCCTTTGATACGGTCAATAACTCTGTGCTGCGAATAAACGGAAAAGCGTAATGTTTTCCACCGTCTGTCTTTACCATCTTTTCGATATCAGGATTTTGATCCAAATAATTCCGATAATTCGGCGCCTCTTGTGCAATCACATCTGTTAGGTCAATGATATATCCGTCTTTAATCGCCTTCTCCGGTCCTCCGGCAAACGAAATCCATTGATACTCAATAATATCCGGCAAGTCCCGCGAAGCCAGCATCAAATTTAATTCCTCGTTCTCGCTGCCAACGGTTGGATGGATATACGTCAACTTAACGCCAGTCTTTTTCTGCAATTCCTCACCAAAAGGTGTCAGACCAAGATTCGATCCAAAATCGGCTGACGAATATTTGCACCAATAAGTAAGTGACTCTTCCGTGTCCATCGGATAACGGATTTCACTTTCCGCCAATGCGCCGTTTTGTGTCTCCCGACGCCCGTCACTACAGCCTGCCAAACCCGCTAATATCATACAAACCGCTAGGCACCAGCTTCCTCCTTTTTGCAATCTTTTTTTCATTTTGGCTCCCTCCAATAAAATCACCTTCGTATAGAATCGTTCCTATCATCTATTTGTATCATAGCACATCAGCCAATATCTTCACAATAGACAAAATCTCATCTACACGTGACAAAATATAAACACGGTTTAACGCATAAGATAACCGTGCAAAATTTAGCGTTCCAGCGCTTGCCCGCAACTGAGCCGCATGAGATATAACAAAAGGCAGAAGAAATATTGTCCTTCTGCCTTTCTATTTTGTCTCTTTCTTTTACTCCTTATATTTTCCCGGTGTTACACCAACATATTTTTTAAAAATCCGCGTAAAGGTTCTCACATTGGTAAATCCGACTTGCGCCGACACATCTCCCACCATAACGCTCTTGTCCTGCATCAGTTTTTTTGCTGCCTCAATGCGTATTTCGTTAATGTAATCCAGCAGCGACTGCCGGCTATAATCCCGAAACACTTTGGACACATACGACGGCGTAAATCCAAAATGGTCCGCAATATAGGAAATGTTTAGGCTTTGGTTGGTATATTCCCGCTCGATAAACGCCGCAATCTCTTCTGCCAATTTATTTGTCCTTGCTTTTGGCTTCTGTTCATTGACATAACCACATAGTTCGCGCAGCAACGTTTTTGCCACTTCCTGCATGTCCTGTATGGTTTCGCACTGAATCAACCGGTCAATATAGGCGCCGTCTTTCATTAGTTCCTCCCCTTCAGTGGGGTAGGAAAGATGAATTGCTTTCATCATGGCGCT
>CBCTHD010000518.1:0-1948 GCA_965146615.1 uncultured Clostridia bacterium | reverse complement strand
TAATGACGGCGAAAATTACAAATCCGATAGACGGCTTCACCAAATATGTGGATTTTCGGCTGACTGTAACGAAAACGGGAGAAATCAATCCCTTAGAACCGGTGACTATTACAGCATTAGAAAATCCTGCATTGTATGCGGCGCTGAAAAGAGAGAGAACCAATTTGGACAGTGCAAACACCGGCGTCATTACACCGGCGGAACTGGGCAATATAACAGGAACATTAGACCTATCCTATGCGGGACTGAGCAGTATTGACGGTCTGCAAAGCTGTGATAGCATCCATACGATTTATTTGGACCACAATGAAATCACAGAGCTATCGCCGCTACGTGGGCTGGAAAACTTGAATACCGTCATAGCGAATCATAACCTCGTACAAACGGTTCCATCACTGGCAGGAACACCGCTTTTGACGCTGGATTTGGAAGAAAACCAGATAACGGATGTGTCTCTTCTGGGTGTTTCAACTACGCTGAAAACACTATTTTTAGGTGGCAACCAGATTTCAGATGCGAGCGGGTTGGCAACTTTGACAGGACTACAAACGCTAAAAATGGACCGGAATGCGCTGACAAATATTGAATTTGTATCCGGCATGTTGGATTTGCGGTATTTGAACGCCTCCAACAACCAAATCACAAGTGTGCAGCCGGTGAGACCGCTGCGGCTGTTGTACGACCTGCGGCTCAGTTATAATGACATCACGGATATTACGCCATTACGGGAGCGGTTTTACCGGTATCTGTATCTGGACCACAATCGCCTGAATACGGCGGACGTCCTGGAAAAACTGGCAGAGGTGAGAGTGGCAAATCTTTGGTATTATCCACAAAAGACAGAAAATGAATAGGGGGAACAGACATGAAAAAGAGAAAAACATTTCTTGCACTGTTGCTTGCAGCGAGCTTTTTGCTGCCACAGGTCACAGCGGCGGCGATAGAGGAAAGCCCGTTGCCGGAAACGAACAATTCCAAAAGAGAGTACAATACAGAGCTTATACCATATACAGGTCCATTGGTAGCGGAGGACGAACCCATGCTGACAGCGGAAATAGAGGAACAACGTTTTAGTGGGGATTCGTATGATGCGCCGCGTCTCAGTGGGAAGGCGTTTGGAAACGTGACGGAGGATACGGAAGGAATACAAACATTTGCGGCGACGAGCGCAGACGACGCGTCTGAGTATCATACGCTGAAGGAACCCTCTTTCCGTAACAATATCAAAGAGCCGTATATGAGCGGCAGGTCCGCTACAGCTTACGTGTCGCCCTACAGCGGCGACTTGCAGTTGAATTATACCGACATTTCGCTGCCGGGCAAGAATGGACTGGACTTGAATTTAACGCGGTTCTATCAAAGCAACCAGGGACATGTGGTCAGAGAAAACAGTCCAATCGACAATAGCATTAGTCAGGATCCGACGACCTACTATAACGAACGCTATGCCCTGGGGCTGGGCTGGTCGTTTGGATTTCCGTCTGTGGAGATAAAGAAGACACGGGAATGGGACAGCACGTATGACGGAGAATTATATTATCATGACGGTACAGGCAGCGTTTATCGGGTAAACAGCAAGGATATGCTGGGGACAGACATTGATGAAGATGGAAATTTCGTCAGCAACGGATACCTGCTATATACCACCAATCTGGACAATTATTATACCGATAACGTGAAATTCCGCGATGTGGATCATTCCTATTCGCGCGACGGTGTTGAATCGCAGTTTTCTTTCCGTGACGCAGATGGTACCATGCAATATTTTGGCAGACAGGGACAGTTACTCGCCATGGTAGACCGGTTTGGGAATGAAATCAAGTTCGACTATACCGATATGCCGGGCGAAAATCTGACGCATTATGACAGTTATCAGGATTTTGTCAAGACCGGTAATATGACAGATGAACGTACCTACATGTACTTTGAAAATGGAAGCAGTACTATA
>CBCTHD010000517.1:0-1971 GCA_965146615.1 uncultured Clostridia bacterium | reverse complement strand
GGAAAAAGGCTGCCATTATTTATCTGATTGTTTTTATTGTTTCATGGACGGTAAACATATTTCTTGTTCCGTATATGGGACTGATAGGGACAATTATTATATCGCTGCTGGCTCAATTTGGAACAAGATGGTTTCCCAGCGCCATGATGGGCTACTATCTTCTTTCTACCACAAAGGTTAGTGAATTTGTCCTTGCCATGCAACGTATGCATATACCAGAAGCACTTATTATTCCATTTTCTGTTATGTTCCGGTTCTTCCCTACAATTTCCGAAGAAGCGGAATCTATTGGAAACGCTATGCGTATGAGAGGAATTACGGGGAAAAATTTTTTTAAGAATCCACAAGCAGTATTAGAATATCGAATTGTCCCCCTTATGATGTCCGTAGTAACAATAGGAAATGACTTGTCTGCGGCAGCTTTGACAAGGGGATTAGGAAACGGCAAAAAGCGTACAAGCATTTGCAGGATTGGTTTCTGTTGGAAAGATTTTGCGCTTATGCTCATTGTTACTGCCGCCCTGTTGGTGTTCCTGCTTTTTTCAGGAGGGCTGAAATGATAGAGTTTAAGGATGTGTCCTTTCAATATGAGCAAGGCAGTTCCAAAGGAAAAATCGAAAATATAAATTTGACAATCCATGACGGCGAGGTTGTTTTGATCTGCGGAGAATCCGGCTGCGGAAAGACAACACTTACCCGTTTAATAAATGGGCTTATCCCGCATTATTACGAGGGGACGCTTACCGGTCAGACGATTGTGGAAGGGATAGATGTAAAAAATGTATCTCTGTATGCATTGTCTGGCGTTGTTGGCTCCGTCTTTCAGAATCCAAGAACACAGTTTTTTACGGTGGATACCACCAGCGAAATTGCGTTTGGATGCGAGAATTTGGCAATCAGTGCAGATGAAATCAATTTGCGGATAGAAAAAACGGCAGGCGCATTAAAAATTGAAGCTTTATTGAATCGGAGCCTGTTTGCACTATCCGGCGGCGAAAAACAGAAAATTGCCTGTGCGTCCGTTTCCGCAATGGAGCCGGATATATTTGTACTGGATGAGCCATCTTCTAATTTGGATATTAAATCAATCAGAGAATTAAAAAACGTATTGCGAGAATGGAAAACACAAGGGAAAACGATTGTGATTGCGGAACACCGCCTGTATTACCTGATGGATATTGCAGACCGTGTTCTGTATATGCAGGACGGACAAATAAAAGAAAACCTTTCCATCTCTGACTTCAAAAGGAAATCTACGGATGAATTGCACATGTTGGGCCTGAGAGCTTTACAATCCGAAGATTTTAGCAAAATGCAAAGTGTAGTGTGTGCGACAAAGCAACTATATATCAGGGACTTTGAAGCCTCTTATAAAAATGCTTCCGATGGGAGAAAGAAAAAGCGAAAGGTGCTAGATATATCAGAGTTGATGATACCGCAAGGTGCGGTGGTTGGTGTAATCGGAAACAATGGAGCCGGGAAAACTACTTTTGCTTACAATCTATGCGGATTGCTCCGAACCGCAAAAGGTTACATGAGCATGAATGGAAAAACTTATATGCAAAACCAAAGGCTCAAAACCTGTTATATGGTTATGCAGGATGTAAACCACCAGCTTTTTACGGAAAGCGTGATGGATGAAATTTTGCTTGGTCTGGATAATTCGGATGTGGAAAAAGCGACATCTGAGGCAGAACGTATTATGGAAAGCCTACATATTTCAGAATTTAGAAATGCCCATCCAATGTCATTGTCTGGAGGTCAGAAGCAACGGGTAGCTATTGCCAGTGCGATTGCATCCGATAAGCAGGTTATTGTCTTTGACGAGCCTACAAGTGGATTGGATTATCGACACATGAAAAAGGTTGCAGAAAATTTGAGGAAATTAAGTTCACTGGGGAAAACATTATTTATTGTTACTCATGACCCGGAACTGATCGCAGAGTGCTGTAATTACTTTGTGTTTATTGA
>CBCTHD010000516.1:0-1973 GCA_965146615.1 uncultured Clostridia bacterium | reverse complement strand
CACAATTTCTAAAATATTTGCCGACACTTCCGCCTCGGTATTAGGTACACTGACAATGTCTTCCACCATATATCCCGTCAGCTGATTGAAAAACATATTGTCAAATACGAGCTGCGCCTGCAAATTGGTGCGACGGTTTGCCGTTGGACTATATACTCTCGGCTGATTTTGAAATTTATTTTTATAATATTCAAACACAAATTCCTTTGCGAGTTCATAATCGCCATCCTTGACTGCCGCTTCTGCCCCTAACAACAGTTCGTGATTGCCATAAGAATAGTCAATCTTTGGCTGTTGTGTCCACTCGCTGCCATTCCATTCTCCAAAAAATTCTTTATCCGTCACCCAATTCGGGTCAGAATAATCATAGTCCTGATATTGTTCCATGGATTCATGCCAATAGCCGTCGTCTGCCGGAACCAACGCTTCGCCGCTGGAAACAGCGACCGCTTGTTTTGCATCTTCCGCCGCAAGTTCCATGTCAATAGGCTCTTCAACCGCTGCTTGCTGCGGCATTAATTCTTCCAAAAATGTCATTGCCTGTTCTTCTGTTGTGCTATCTTGTATTTCACCCTTGAACTGCCCTGACAGTTCTCCTTCCGCCCATACGGGCAGAAGGGGAACTACCATAGCAGCTGATAAGATAAGGGATATTAGCTTTTTACTTTTCATTATTAATCCCTCCTGATATACAAATAATTTTTGCTGCCTGCTCCCTGGTTAAATCATCTTGGGGATTAAACTGATTGTTTTCATCGCCGCTTATTATATCCGCACGCGCCAACGTATCAACCGATTCCTTTGCATACTCACTAATCATTTCGCTATCTTTGAATTCTTTTGCTATGCCAGTCGGCAAATTCTTTCCGCTCCGTTCCAGCGCACGACCAACCATCACCGCCATATCCTCTCTGGTAATGGTCTGTCCGACCCCAAACATTTCGTCCCCAATGCCGCTGACAATACCTGCTTTTGCAGCAGTCGCCACATAGGGTGCATACCATTCGTCTGTATTCACATCGTTGAAGTTTGTCTCCGTCTCCGTTGCCTCGATTTCCAAAGCGCCTAACAGCATTTTGACAAATTCTTCGCGCGTCACGCTTTCATTTGGATAGAATGCGCCATTATAACCACTGACAATTCCTTTCTCTGCCAATATTTCTACATATTCATAAGACCAGCTTTCCTTTGGTACGTCATGAAATGTCCTGTCGCTATCTATAAGATCAGTTGGCGTCGGTGTTGGCGTCGAAATCGGCGCCGCCGTTTTATCCGGGATGACATTCACCAGCCCGCCGCTACCGCTAAGAGCGCTGCCTTTGCCGGAAGAACCACTATTACTGGGTGAATTTCCGCTGCTGCCGCCATTGCCCGTTCCAGTTGCTTTTTTATGAAATGCCTGGTGCTCTGCATATTGATTGCTACTTACAGTTGCTGTCAATGTAAATTGTGTGTCTTGTTCCGGCTGTACGAATACCTTTCCGTCGTTAGATAGCACCGCCGTGTTCGAAGATTCCCAATGGATGACGGAACCAAACTTGCCCACCGTCGGCAAATCTAACGCGCCCGAAACATTGCTTCCTGTAATGACAGATTTCAACCATGTAAGGTCCGCTTTTACGCGATATTCGTCGGTTGGGTCATAATATCCTTCTATTTCATAAAGTCCCGTATATCCCTGATCCATTGAAGTCACCCGATACCGGATATAATTGGTTTCTATCGGTTCAAAATCAATCACTAAATTATTTCCAACTGTTGTTCCTTCTGCAACAGTCTTCCAATTCACAGCATTGTCTGACGCCTCAATGACAAAGCCCGTTACCAGATAAACTCCATTAGTGTCTTTCTCATGTAAAATAACACGAGAGAGCAATGTGGCTTCTTCAAATGCAATTTGAAGATTTGGATTTTCCACGAGCGCTGTCCATGCTGTATCCATTTGACCGTCTTTCGCATTTCGTTCTGTACTG
>CBCTHD010000515.1:0-1974 GCA_965146615.1 uncultured Clostridia bacterium | reverse complement strand
GCTGTGCGTTTTCTCGGCAATATACCAGCGGATCGTAGCCTTTCTTCCAGAGTGCTTCCACTTCATCTGCCCGCAGACCGAATAGGAACATATTTTCCTCGCCTACTTGTTGGAAGATTTCCACATTCGCACCATCCATCGTGCCGATGGTCACCGCACCGTTAATCATCAGTTTCATGTTTCCGGTACCGGACGCCTCTTTTCCCGCCACAGAAATTTGTTCCGAGATTTCCGCTGCCGGTATAATGATTTCTGCAAGCGAAACCTTGTAATCTTCAATAAAGACGACTTTTATTTTATCGCGAACAACCGGATCTGCATTCACCAAATTGGATACCGCAACAATGAGACGGATAATCTGTTTTGCCATAAAGTATCCGCTCGACGCTTTCGCCGCAAAAATAAAGGTGCGCGGCGGCATATCCAAATTAGGATTCGCTTTTATCTGATTATATAAATACATAATATGCAATACATTCAACAACTGCCGTTTATATTCATGCAGTCGTTTGATTTGTACGTCAAAAATGGAATCCGGATCCACCTTGATACCATTCGCTTCTGCAATATAATTGCTGAGTCGGATTTTGTTGTTCTGTTTAACCTTTTTTAAATCTGCCAGCACTGCTTTATCATTATAGAATTTCATTAGCTTTTCTAATTGTGAAGCGTCTTTGACAAAGGAATCTCCGATAAGATTGGTCAGTAAATCGGTCAATTCCGGATTCGATTGACAAAGCCATCTGCGATAAGCAATTCCATTGGTTACATTGGTGAATTTCTCCGTGCCAATTTGGTAGTAATCCCGGAAAATGCTATTTTTCAAAATATCGCTGTGTAGTTGTGATACGCCGTTGACTTTGTGACAGCACGCAAGACACAGATTTGCCATACGTATTTCTCCATGCGCAATCACTGCCATATATTCAATTTTAGGAATATCTCCCGGATATACATCATTGAGTTGCTCCAGCAAACGACGGTTAATTTCACATACAATTTGATAAACGCGTGGCAGCTGTTCCCGGAACAAACTTTCCGACCAACGTTCCAGCGCCTCACTCATGACCGTATGATTGGTATATGCTAATGTTTTACCTGTAATTTCCCATGCCTTATCCCAGCCATATCCATAGTCGTCTACCAGCAATCGCATCAGCTCCGGCACACACAGTGCCGGATGCGTGTCGTTGATATGAATCGCTACTTTATCCGCTAAATTGTCCAGAGTTCGATAATTCTTTAAATGACTTTGTAAAATGCTCTGCAACGATGCTGAAACTAACAGATACTGTTGTTTCAGCCGCAACCGTTTGCCATCAATATGATCATCTGCTGGATACAAAATTTTAGAAATAACCTCTGCCATTGTATTATTTTCCAGTGATTTCACATATTCTCCACGTGAAAATGCTGTCATATCTAGACTCTTGGGAGATTTTGCACCCCACAATACCAGCTTGTTCACAGCGCCAGAATCATAACCGGAAATGAACATGTCATATGGAACTGCCATGACGCTGTTATAGTCTACCTGCGTCGCAGTATAGCGTTCATTTTCGTAGCTTTCTTCAATTCGTCCGCCAAATTTCACTTCAAAAGCATCGTCGGGTCTCGGTACCAGCCAAACATCTCCCATACCGAGCCAGTCATCTGGAAACTCCATCTGCCATCCATCTACTATTTTCTGTCTAAAGATTCCAAACTCATATCGAATTGAAAATCCTGTCACCGGCATAGACAACGATGTCGCAGAATCCATATAGCAGGACGCCAGCCGTCCCAAACCGCCATTTCCCAATCCCGCATCCGGTTCCATTTTGTATAAATCGTGAATATCCACCTTCAATTTTTTCAAAACATTTGCAAATGTGGATTCTAATCCCAAATTATACAAGTTGTTATGCAGCGATGTACCAACCAAAAATTCCATTGACATATAATAAACTTGCTTCGCTTCCTTTTTCTCGCATC
>CBCTHD010000514.1:0-1976 GCA_965146615.1 uncultured Clostridia bacterium | reverse complement strand
TTGTGATTGCAACCTTTATTCTTTTGCTCATTTCTACAATTGCCTCCCGGTCTATTTATTCCATGCTACTTCCTACCGTGACCGCTTTAAGCAGCTCAAGAGGCAGCCTTTCATATACTTCTGTCATAGACGCAACCGTCATCGCCGATGCAGAAAGCGAAACAATTGCCGCACTCGACTCTTGGACAATAAAGGATGTCTTGGTGTCTGACGGGGCTGATGTAAAAGCTGGAGACGCCCTTTTCCAAATCGACATGTCTGGATATAATATTCAAATCACACAATTGCGAACACAAATTCAGCAACAGAAAAACAGTATGAATGCCGTCGAATGGACGGGCGGGGATAGGCTTGTCAAGGAAGGCGAACTGAGAGCATTGGAACTTCAGCTGTCGCAAATACTAGACAGAATTCCTCGTGATGGAATCGTATGTGCAGCATCGACAGGTTCTGTAAAGCTTTTGTGTGAAACTGGGTCCGTCGCCTCTGGCAGTCCTCTGGCAACCATTTCCAGCACAAATGGTGATATAAGCATACAATGGAAGGTATTATCTGCGGATGTCCCTTTCTATCAAAACAAAGAATTACAGTTCATATGTGAATACAGCGCAATCAATCCTGGAAGTGGAGTCTACGAGGTGGTTTCCAGCCCCATAGACTTAACCGCGCTTCAGTTGGATGATGAGCAAAACATGTATATCGCAACCGGGGTTCCGGAAGACTTAGGCGGCCTAACGCCTAATACAGCCGTCAGTATCAAATCCACCCGAAAGAGCCCTCAATATGACGTCCTCGTCCCCCTGTCTTGTATCGGAAAAGATAGCGATGGTCGTGATTTCATCCTTATTCTGCGTGAAAAACGCACGATTTGGGGGATTGAGAAATATGTAGAAAAACAAATTGTATCCATCGCAGAGTCGAATTACCAATATGCTGCATTAAAAGATTTTGGCACACTCACCGTTCCGATTGCAGCGTATCCGTCACGGCAACTTAACAACGGAGAAAGTGTAAGGGTTGTTTGACAATGAAAAAGAGTGCGTTCAAACTGGGAATCCATATATTGGGGGCAATAATACTACTTTCTTTTGCTTTATTGCTAAAAGGGCATATAATACGCTATCTTCCTTTTGCTGTTTCACTTTCTCCTAACTTACAGGACCCGGAGCATGTCGCTACAGCCTTTGATAAAGCATCAAAAAATTTTGCACTCACCCTATACAGGAATGCCGTTGTTCACAACATTGAGAAGCATCTTTCAGAAGCTGTCACACTGGTGAGTACCAATTCAAATTACGCTTCATTCTTTCCGGCGTCGTTTCTTTCTGGCGGATATTTTTTGTCGGATGCCGTGGAAAAAAATATGCGCTATATTATAATTCCAGAATCCCTTGCTCTTGAATGGTTTCTCTCGTGTGATGTCATTGGGCAAACTGTTTATTTCGACGAAGCCGAGTACACCATATGCGGAGTCTATAAAAGTGCTTCGGACTTCTTGTCTCTCCTGAGTTCACGAAGTACCCCTGTAATTTATACAAGCTGTTTCCCTGATGATTTTGATACACTTAATGAATCTGTCCGACTCTATTTAGGAGGTGAGCTGTCTTCATCCCAGGAACAGCTTATCGAAGACGCATCAATTATCTTGGGATATCCCTTCTATGGAGAAGCAAATGATTTCCGACAAATCCATCAACTTCTACTTGCTTTTTTTCGGCTATCATTCATTTCAATTTGTGTGTTTCCGCTCTTTTTAACTTTTCGCAAATCCTGGCAGCACTTAGCGAATTCGTATATTAACGCGTCATCAGTACATCAAAGTATAAAACATATGGTAAGCGGCTCTTTTATGCTTATATTGGGTCTGCTTGCATTTTACAAAATCCTGAACTCAATTACTATTCCCGCAGTTTATTTGCCGACTGATAACATCTTCGCATTCTCTCATTACAGCGAACTTATTATCTCATTTTACC
>CBCTHD010000513.1:0-1982 GCA_965146615.1 uncultured Clostridia bacterium | reverse complement strand
AAGTCCGAAATTTGGACAGAAGAATTTCATTGCAAATCCCAGTGGCGGCTGTGCGGCGATTTCGACACAGTGTAAAGATGTGGAGCTGGCGGCGCGTCTGCTGGACTTTGGATATAGCGACGACGGATTTATGTTGTACAATTTTGGTAAAGAAGGCGAGTCCTATGAAATGATAGACGGCGTGCCGACCTATACGGATATCATCACGGACACCACAAAGAATGACGGTCAGCCGATGAGCTACATGATTGCGACATATGCACGGGCAAACTATTTTGGACCAATGATACAGGCAGAGGGCTACATGAGACAGTACGCAAAATTGGATGTGCAAAAAGAAGCAATTGAGGTGTGGTCAGAAAACGTCGACACGGATTATGCACTGCCCTATGTCACGCTGACGGCAGAAGAAAACAGTGAATATTCTACGATTATGAATGATGTCAATACCTATATGGAGGAATCCGTGTATAAATTTGTGACAGGAGTAACCAGTCTTGACGAGCTGCCGAACTACTATGCGGAACTGGAACGCATGGGAATTGAGAGAGCAATCGAAATCAATCAGGCGGCCTATGAGCGTTATATTGCGCGGTAATGAAAGAGGTCTTGAGAGCTTTTGGAAATAAGGAGTAGCGAATCAACCATGAAAAATACAACAAATCTAAGGCAAGCAAATGGAATTGCCGTAAAACAAAGTTTCGGTGCTAGATGCGCGCGGGATTTTCGTAAAAACTACACGCTGTATCTACTGATTCTGCCGGTAATTGCATTTTATATCATCGTGCACTATGCACCAATGTATGGCGCAATTATCGCATTCAAAAACTATTCGCCGGGCAAGGGGATTTTAGGAAGTGCGTGGTGTGGTTTCGACAACTTCAGTAAATTCTTTAACAGTGTCTATTTCGGCAGGACCCTGACGAATACGCTTCGTATCAGTCTTTTTACCATCCTGTTCGGATTCACCTCGCCGATTATATTGGCATTGCTAATTAACGAACTGAAAAGCAGGGTCTATTCCAGGGTGGTACAGACCGTTACCTATATGCCGCACTTCATTTCCTTGGTTGTTATCTGTGGTATGCTGTCCGACTTTTTAGAGGCGGACGGCATCATCACAACGATTTGCACATGGTTTGGTATGGAGAGGCAAAACCTCCGGAATGTACCAGAGTATTTTACAACGATTTATGTGGCGTCCGAGGTGTGGCAGACGGTGGGCTGGGGTTCCATTATTTATCTGGCAGCGCTGTCGGGAATCGATCCCGCATTGCATGAGGCAGCACGAATTGATGGAGCAAACCGCTGGCGGCAGATTTGGGCGGTAGACATTCCGTGTATTCTGCCCACCATTATCACACTGCTGGTTCTACGGCTGGGAAGCGTGATGAGCGTTGGATATGAGAAGATTATTCTGTTGTATAATTCACTGACGATGGAAAAGGCGGACGTCATCTCGTCCTATGTGTACCGGAAGGGTCTGCTGGAGGCCGACTATGGCTATTCCACTGCGGTTGGATTGTTTAATTCAGTCATCAATCTGGTGCTGGTTGTTGCGGCGAATACCATCAGCAAAAAAACCACTGAAAGCGGTTTGTGGTAATCAGAGGAGGGAAGAAAAGGATGAAAATAAAGGTTTCATGGCAGCAGCGCTGCTTTGACGTTTTTAATGTAATATTTACCATGTTTCTAATGGTTATCATGCTTTATCCGATGATCCACGTGCTGATGGCGTCGTTTTCCAGTGGTGAGGAACTGATCAAGCATTCGGGGATATTGTTGTGGCCCAAGGGCTTCAGCCTCGACGCTTATGCAAGGGCATTTTCCAACTCGTCCATTCTCACCGGATATGGAAATACGCTGTTCATTCTGGTTGTCGGCTGTGCGGTGAACATGGCGCTGACGATAGCGGGCGCGTATTTTCTGTCCCGTAAGGACGTTATGTGGAAAAAGCCGATCACCATATTCATTATGTTTAC
>CBCTHD010000512.1:0-1992 GCA_965146615.1 uncultured Clostridia bacterium | reverse complement strand
TTTTCCTTTGTTTTCCGCCTTTACAGTAAATCCAGGAAGCAATGCCGGCAAACAGGGAACCAATGACAAAGTTGGAAACCTCACCGATGCCGCCGGTCTGCGTTAAAAGAATATGTACCAGGTTTTTCACCAATTGAATCAATACTGCGGCGACAGGGCCCATGATAAATCCGCCAACAAGCGCCGGAATGTCGCTCAGATCCAGCTTTAGAAAGGGAGGCATAAAGGGAATCGCAAATTCCAGGAACATCACCACTACCGCAATAGCAGCTAAAACAGCGGAAAGTGTTAATTTTTTTGTTTTTGTCTGCATAAGACCACTCCTTTAAATAATAATGATTTCATCAAATAATCACCGCTTCGCATACGAAAATGGAAATCCACCACTTTCATTTCTATCCTCTCCATGGATATAAACCTGCACACTTTGCGAAGTGTACTTCCATAAGAGGTTTGCCTTCCAGGATATTCTGGCTGAACTTCCTGTAAAGCAAAAGCCCCGAAACTTTCGTTCCGGGGCATAGGATGCAGATAATAAAAGAGTGCCTGAGCAAACAGGCGTCTGCATTATCTTCTACCATCCAGACTTCACACAGTTCACATGGAACGCGATACACTGTCGGTTTTGGAATTTCACCAAATCTTGCCGGAATCCGGCTCGCGGACTATCACCGCCGGTAGGGATTCTCACCCTGCCCCGAAGACAATCATTATTTGATTTTCTGATACCAATATATGCTTTTTTCTTGCCCATATTGACACATTGGTTTTATTATACACCTTTTTTATGTAAAAAGCAAGAAAATTTTGTGTAAATACATCTTGATTTTTTTATCGGTTCATTGTACAATAGAAACAGTAAAAATTTGGAGAAAGTGGGTGTTATGCATGGCCATTTTGGTTGCCGGAGGCGCGGGCTATATTGGAAGCCATACTGCGATTGCATTATTGGAACAGGGACGAGATGTCGTTTACTTGGACAATTTACAGAAGGGACATAAGGCTGCCGTTCACAATGATCGTTTTTATATTGGAGATTTGCGTGATGAGACTTTTTTGGAACGGGTGTTTGCAGAAAATGATATTGAAGCGGTCATTGACTTTGCGGCGGATTCTCTGGTTGGAGAAAGCGTAACGCAACCATTTAAATACTATAACAACAATGTGATTTCCACGCTGCGGCTGTTGGAAGCGATGGCAAAACACGACGTAAAGAAAATTGTCTTTTCTTCCACGGCGGCAACGTATGGTCAGCCGGAGCGGGTACCAATTTTGGAGTCGGATACCACTTGCCCGACCAATCCTTACGGGGAAACCAAACTGGCAGTGGAAAAAATGCTTAAATGGGCGGATAATGCTTACGGCATCAAATATATTGCGCTGCGTTATTTTAATGCGGCGGGTGCGCACAAAAGCGGAAAACTGGGCGAGGATCACAAGCCGGAATCTCATTTGATTCCGATTATTTTACAGGCAGCGCTGGGGCAGCGCGATCACGTCAGCATTTTTGGGACAGATTACGATACGGAAGACGGTACCTGTATCCGTGACTACATCCATGTGACAGATTTGGCGGACGCGCATATCAAAGCGATTGATAAGCTGATTGCCGGTGGAGAAAGTGGCGTCTACAATTTGGGCAATGGAAAAGGATTTTCGGTACGGGAAGTCATTGAAACGGCACGCAAAGTAACGGGCGTAAACATCAAAGCGGAGGAAGCGGAACGCCGCGCGGGGGATCCGGCGGTTTTGGTGGCATCCTCGGAGGCGGCGCGAAAAGAATTGGGCTGGAAGCCGCAGTGGGGAGATTTAGAGACCATTATCGCCACGGCATGGGAATGGCACAAAACCCATCCGAACGGATATGGCGACTAATGCGATTTTCACTTGACGAATGGGGAAAGTTGCGGTACAATAGAATACAGATATGGACAATGGATTGCATTGTCCGGAAAAACAACAGGAGGGAAAACAAATGGATAAAGACAATGT
>CBCTHD010000511.1:0-1996 GCA_965146615.1 uncultured Clostridia bacterium | reverse complement strand
TAATTACTGCTGTGGAACACTTTATTTAGAGACATCAAAAAATATCACAGACATAGGCTACTGTGTATATGCTGCCGAGTTAAAAACCGTCGTGGAGTACGGCATTATGATAGGGTATGAGATGCCAGATGGAACGATTGCGTTCAGACCGGATGACCCGATTACCGTTGGTGAAATGGTGAAGGTTCTGGTGAATCTGCTGGAATACGAGCCTTTGGCACAGGCGCGCGGCGGCTATCCGTTGGGATATGCAGAGGTTGCGAAAAATATCCATTTATTAGGCGATATGGAGTTGGATATGGAGGCAAGTTTAGGCACTGCGGTATCGCTTGTTTATAAAGCCCTTCATACTGCGCTTCCAAATTATTCTACGAATGGCGAAGGGATTATAAACAACTCGAACAATAATACAAACACCTATATAGAAGAATATTGGAACATCGTATGGGATGAAGGAATCCTGCAAAGCAATGCCTTCCTCAGTATGGACGGACTTCCTCCCACGGCGGTGGGTATGGTCAGAATCAATGACAATGTTTACAGCAGTGCCATGCTATATGAGAATATGGAGTATTTAGGTCAGAGAGTAAGGTTTTATATTGATTATAACGACATCGATAAGGAAACCATTGTATGTATGTTTCCGGTTTCAAAGAAAAATATAAAGATTTACGCAACGGCCGGAGACGTTTTCGATATAGAGGCTTCTGGAAAAATCACAGTTTTGCAGGACAACAAAAAAGTGACCTACAATATGTCCAAAAATGCATTCGTCTATGAGAACTATCAATATTTAGGTCCCGCCGATATGGTGGATACTGCTTATCTCCTGGATATTTTAGCGGAAGGCAATACAGCGGATATTACGCTGATTGACAATGACGGAGACGAAACATTTGATTTTGTGTGGGTAAGGCAGTATCAAAATATTGTCGTAAAGAATTTTCTCTATCCGGAATTTAAAATAACAGGCAAATACGGCGAAAAATTGGAAATGAGAAACGCATTTGATAAAGATAAAATTTTTCTTTGGGATGAAAACGGTGCATTATTCAACCTCAAAGACATTGAAAAGAATATTGTCCTATCACTTATGATAGAACAGGATTCCGAAGGGGAAATTGAGAAAGCAATCGGCTTTGGTTCGGCATTACAGGTGAGCGGAAGAATCAAAGAACGCAGTGATGACGGATTGCTGATTAACGGCGAGAATTATCTTCATACGCCGGAGTATTTGGAACAGCTTACGTTGAACAATAGCAATGTCAAAGAACTAAAGATTGGAATGGAAACAACGTTTCTGTTAAACAAATTCAATATGATCGCAGCGATAAACGTTTCGGAATTAAGCGAGGAAATTGAATCGCAAATTGGGTTTATCAGCAAGATTTCTAAAGGATCCGGCGTCTCAGATAAGGTGGAATGTCTCCTATACGGTACTGACGGAAATCTGGTGACAGCGGAATTTTCCGACAAGGTAACGATTAACGGTAAGACAGTGCGCGGTGGCAGTAAAATTTTCGAGGAATTGAGCAGCTACGGGCAACAGCAAAACGTTTTATACAGACTGGTCAAATATAAGATGGTAGATGAGAAAATCATTGCAGTTGATATTTACGCTTATAACACAAAGGAAGCGGACAGCGAGAGAGAAAGAGATGACGAACTGTATCCGAAACTTTTTATACGCTCCAATGAAAGTCTCTCTAATACAATGTTTAAATCCGGTACGATTGGAAAGCGCGTCGGACTTACCGGGTCCACGATTATATTTGCAGTGCCACGGATAGAGCGTAAAAGCAACTCGGAACCTCTGCCGGATGTATCGGGAATTCAGGATGATGCTATCTATAGGCTTTCCTTCTCCAATTTAATCTATGACTGCGTATTTGGAGAACCGTCGCTGCCAAATGCCGGATCGTCAGCGGCGACAAACAAAATGCAGATGGCGTTTTATGATGTGGATGAAACAATGTTTGCGAATATTGCCATTCGG
>CBCTHD010000510.1:0-2002 GCA_965146615.1 uncultured Clostridia bacterium | reverse complement strand
CATTTAAATACATTATAAGCGATACAATTGTCAAGTTTCAGTACACCATTTCCGTAACCACGATATCCAAAACGAATAATAATTCCTGTTAAATTTTCCTTGAAATATTTCCATTGTGAGTCAGTGATTTTACCTTGCGCATATGAGATATCTATAATATTTTTCAACAAATCACCTCTTTACCAGTAATATTTTGGTTTTTCTTCCTTAAATAATTTATATCTAAGCCAGTCATCAATAAAGATACAGACAAAAGACAATAATACCCAAAGTAGAGAGAACGGCAAACAAACCTGACCAAGAATATTAAACGGGATATGTGAATAATCCCAAATATGAAGACCAAGGAACAGATTTAATATAATTCCTGCGATAAACTCACAACTTGTTACAGCAAGTGCGCCAATTATAGACTGCTTCCAAATCTTCATCTCCCAAGGTAGATAATTGTTTAATCCACCGATAACAACGAAACAAAAACCACCAAGAATACCCATTGTCCAATGGGTATATCCGCGATAAAGCATTTCTATTCCACAATATGCAAAACCACCAATTAAAAACAAGATTATAATTTTAAGTGATTCTTTTGCAAAATTTCTCATACAATCACCTTATTCGTATTTAATCTCAATATTATCAACTTCATTTTTAGATTTGCATTCTTTAATTTTTACTTCAATATCTTGTTGCTTAGACACTATTGGTTTGACATATTTAACAATAGCGAGAGAAAGCGCCGCAAGATTTTCGTAAGTCCATACTCTACATCTCTCTCCTGTTGTATTCCATGTAAGTTCCATAGATTCCCCGATTGTAGATGAAATCTGATAGGCGGCGAGGTTGCTTGTTAATAGCGCCTGTTTTTCTTCTGTTACAGAATAATATTCTCCATCAATCCATTGGAGTGGATGAGATGCAAGATATTCTTTAAGGTCAGTTTTGGATTTCGCAATTTTAGTATTTTTAATTTCGATTAGTTTTGCTTCTAGCTCTTCTGCTGTATATAAGATGTATTTTTGAATTGGGATTTCTTCATCCCAAGCATCTTTTGCTTTCACTTCTTCAACGTCAACAATTTTTTTTACATCTTTGCCGCCATTTGGATATTCGGCAATGGTTTCATAATGAAATTTTTCTTTTACTTCATCAACTTTGTCATGGTGGATTGTTTTAATGTCATTTATAAGATATCCAAGTTCAAGATTAGGGTTGAAAATTTCATTCCCAGTTTCATCAATTATTTCCATTTTCTTCTCCTTTCTTCGGTTTTCCGGTTTACGCTACCACATGCCCAGTGTCGTCCACCGTCGCGTCCTGCGGCAGAATTATACAGGGGCGAACACCATAGGAGTTGCGGCACCAGTAGCCGTAGTTGGAGCCATCGGTGTAGACGTACCAGACGCCGTCGCTACCGTTGGCGTGCGGAGAGCGCAGCCACCAACCGGCAGCGGAGCTGCCGTTGTAGGCGACACGCTTGCTGTTGCCGCCAGAGCTGTTGCCAAAGTACGCCAGCCGAACACCATCCTTGGGGAAATAGCCGTTGTCGCTGGTCGTCCAACCAACCTCATAACCAGACAGCAGGAACACTTTGGTGCTCAGGCCGTTGGAGCCGGTGGCAAGGCTGCCGCCGGAACCAGTGCCGTTCTGGTACGGGATTTTCACCTGCTTAATAGCCGCCCGGATGTTGCTGTCGATGAGGTTGTAGAACGTTCCGTTCAGGTATGTGTGGATGCTGGAATCCTTGTAGGAGTTATTGTTGCCGAACGTGGACGTGGTGTAGATGTCTTTCATCAGCAGCCACGTGCCATTGCAGCTTGCGTCATAAATACCAGCATCCGGAATGCCCTGATGCACCACCAGCCAGTCGTAATCCTTGCCGTCCACGGCGATTTTGACGGTCTTGCCCACCGCATAACTGCCCAGCAGAGTGCCGCGCTGATACCATAATTTAGCAACACCATTTACACCAATGTATGCCTTCTGGACTTGATGTGCTTTA
>CBCTHD010000509.1:0-2005 GCA_965146615.1 uncultured Clostridia bacterium | reverse complement strand
CTTCTGATATGCCGCCGGTATCTTTTACCAAAATTTTTTCATATGTCTCAAAAAGGCTCGATGGGGTAAAATAAAGGCATACTGATGCAACAACTGCCTCTATTATCGGCAGCCAAACTGCACCCGTACCACCATAATAAGCAGCAAATCCTGCATTCGCAAATGCCGCACCAATCGCTACGCCCAATGGACCAAGCGACCGCATTGCACCCGCTGTAATACCAATAAACGCATAGGTTCCCGTCAGGAATGATATATTATTTTCTGCTGCTCCCATAATCATTCCCAGCGCCGCGCCAATGGCGCCTGAAATGCTCATACCGTTTTTATAGCCTGCTATCAAAATGATGTAAAGACTTAAAATATTCGCAAGTGAAATACCCAAAAAACTGATTCCCTGTAGTCCCGCTACTGCAGCACCTGCCAAAATTGCAATTGCAATTGATTCATCATCACATGTCACATATCCTCCTCGCAAAAAAACCGCTTTTGCTCTGGAAAATACCATGCTTACGCCGCAGACAATGACCGCTTCTAATACTGCCATAATTAGGTCATAATATAAAAATCCTTTCCACGCCATGAGTAGCAGACTGCAGCAAAATACACTGGCAGCTGATAACACCCCACAAAACAATGGCTTGTCCCAAAGCGTGCCGCGTATCATTTTTCGCAGCAGAAGAAGCAGCACTGCCGCTAGAATATATTTTATACTGAGTAGTCCCGCTCCCATCAGCAGAGACCCTATGACCGTTCCAATGAGGACAATATAATGTTTATCATTTTTAATATTTGCACCATACCATGCGACGCCGAGCGGCGCCATTACCCCCGCAAACAGCGCCCTTGATGTTAAAATCCCCGCCGCACCGGCTATGATATTCTCTATATGAAATAATTTTTTAGAATCTTTGGGTTCGTTTCCAATTCTGTGATACGTTTCCATTTCTGCTAATTTCATTTGTATAACCCCTCTTTTGTATTCCATTTTTTACCAGTTCATACCTATTATAAGAAAAAATACGACCAAATTTTGTCGATTTGTGGTTGGATATTCCACTTTTTTCTCATCAAATATCGACAAAGTATGTGGTAAAGTTTGGGGGGCATAGTAGCAGATTTTCGTGAGACACTAATACTATTCTCTCATCTAAAAGCAAAAATTTTTATATGAGAGAGCAGTCCGCTTTACGGTCTGCGCTATGCTACACATAGCCTGTCTCATGCAATTTCTTATGCACCTTAGGTGCTATCAAAGGCGGACATTCGTCTAATTTTTGATTGAAGATTCTTATTCAATCAGAGAAACTTCAATTCTGGATAAGCAAAAGGAGGAACACAAATATGAAAATGAATGCATTTACAACCGGACTGGTAACCGGCGCTGTGATTGGAACCGCTGTCGGTGTTATTATGGACCCTATGAAGGACAAACATTCTAAAATGCTGAAAATGCACTCCAAAGGTATGTTTTCCAACATTGGTCACGTCATTGACAATATGCTCGATAAATAAAAAGCTGAAAAAGAGAAACCGTAAAATCTTCTGGTTCCCAAAAAAATCATCCCGGCAAAACCATTGTACCTGTGGCTTTTGCCGGGATTTATTATAAAATACTAGTTTGCTCGCTTTACAGTTTAAATTTGTAAAAAGGGTTCAAGTGTATTATAAATTTTCAACGTAACGCCCGGGACGTCCAACAGGCTTTCCAATGAACCAAACGGTCCATATTCCTCCCGATAACTGACAATAGCTTCAGCAATCTCACGGCTTATGCCATTCACTGATGCAAAATCCTCCACGCTGGCCGTATTAATATTCAAACTAAATTGCGGAGGTTCTGTCGGTTCCGGCGTTGGCTCCGGTGTTGGTGTCGCTGTTGGTTTCGCTGTCGCCGTCTTGGTCGTCTTGGTTGTTGTTGACGAAGAAGACTTTTTGGAAGTCGATGAGGAAGATTTCGACGAACCAGACGTCGATTCTTTTATTGCCGGAACCTCTATCCTTT
>CBCTHD010000508.1:0-2018 GCA_965146615.1 uncultured Clostridia bacterium | reverse complement strand
CGGCTTTTTCCATCAACTTTCCTTCTTTGCAAGAGGAGAGGGCAGCCAGGTTGGTATCACCGCACAGGTGATTTTTCTGAATGCTCAGAACCAGCCAACTCAGGGGCTCGTTATCCAAATCAACCAACAAGATTTGGTGAACAGCAATCGTATATTTGCCTTCTTCCAAGGTATTACCATCGCCGCACCGGCTGATGCAGTCAAAGCAAGAATTGAATTCACCGTCAGCGCCAACGGCGGTCAGAGTGCGGATATTGACGACGTCTCTGTTGCTTAAGCTGAGGGCACAAGACGCCCCGGCTATGTTACAGCATGTCTCTTCGAAATCGGACCGTAACGAAAAAGGGCTGTAACAAAATCCCTTTGCAAAAATATCAATCCCGACAAAGCCATAGTACTTGCGGCTTTTGTCGGGATTGATTATTGCGTGATATTTCTTTTTGTTTGCGTTTTATTGCACCTTTTATATTACATCATTCCGGTCGCTTTCATGATTCCGTTAGCAATCGCTCGTGCTGCTAAATTCAGGTAATTTTCATCCATCAGCTTAGTACACTCCTCTTCGTTCGACACAAACGAAACCTCTACCAACACTGCTGTCATGTCCGTCTTGTTGATGACATAATACTCATGACCTTCCCGCACATTCAAATCGCGCGTGCCCAGACTTTGTACCAGCTCTGTTTGGATATAATCTGCCAGCTCCTGAGAATTATATTTTCCAATCCCCGCCTCATCCTTCGGACCGCTGTAGAATGTCATAGTGCCCGAAACGGTTGGGTCAGTGGACGCATTGTTATGAATGGAAACAAAAATATCGGCGTCATAATTATTTGCAATGTCTGCCCGTTGTTTTAAAGACGGATAGGTATCGTCATAGCGCGTCATAATAACATCAAATCCTGCTGCCGCTAAAACGTTGTGTACGCCGGTTGCAATCGTCAGATTCGGATCTTTTTCTTCCAACACAATGTTACCATTCTCATCTTTTCCCAAGGAGCCCGGGTCACTTCCGCCATGTCCCGCATCAATTACAACACGAATTTTCCCTTCCGTTTTCGGCGGAATTTGTGTTCCTCCACTGCCGTTCTGACTGCTAGATATGCTGTATTGAATATCCAGCCGCGTATTTCCGTTTTGCAGCTTTTGGGTATAGGAAACCGCTTTGGTCAGATCCACCACCAGCCGCGCATAATTATCATGATTGCCGGAGCGTAAACCCGAAAATCCATCTGCATCAATGGTTTCCTGGAAATTTCGTCCCAGCGCAAAGCCCGGAAAATCTATAACGGTCCGCTCTGGATTTTTGAAATCGTCAATCGTATAGCCTGACAGATCACTGTTTGCCTGAATGGAAATCGTAACGCTGTTGTCGCTTTTCGTCACCCATACGTCGGAAATCTGTTTTGTCTCCGGCGTATCTATGTAAACCGTCCGGCTCGTGCCGTCCCAACGGACATTGTATCCCAATTCCTCCGCCAAAAACCGTACCGGAATCATGGTGCGGTCATTGATAATAATCGCCGGCGTATCTAACTGCTTAGCTGTTCCATTCACCAGCACGCTGGTAGAATCAATCGTAAATAAAATGGATTTCCCGCTGACTGTCACGGTTACCGTACGATCTACTCCATTAAAATCCGCTGTGCCGCCTAGGGGTTTGACAATCGAAGAAATTGGCACCACAGTGCGGTCATTACGTATCTGGGGCGGCGAATCACAGAGAAGGGTCTGTCCGTTTAAAACAATATCAATCTCTTTTTCTGCATATACTGCTCCCCCGCAATAGCAAACAAGCAGGGTCAGCACTGCACAAAATAAAAGTAGGTACTTTCTCATTGGTATTCATTCCTTACATTATTTCTCTTTTCGTTAGACGATACTCCCCCTTAATTTGTTCCTTTTCCTTTAAAATACAAAAACTCCCCTTTTTTTATTTCGACAGGCGACAGCAAATTTCCTCTTATTTTCTTATATTTTTTTCTTTTGCCGCGCAAGAAGGACAAATACCCATAAAC
>CBCTHD010000507.1:0-2042 GCA_965146615.1 uncultured Clostridia bacterium | reverse complement strand
AAATACGTTGTTAATAGGAGTTTATGGACTGTTGTGGACGTTTCCGTTTCCAATTATTCTGTCGATACTGCTCAATGAGATGCGGGTGAAACCGGTTCAGAAGCTGGTACAAACCGTCAGCTTCCTGCCGTCTTTCTTATCGACAGTAGTCGTCTGCTCGATGGTGATTGATTTTCTGTCACCCAGTACCGGTATTATTAATACAATTATAAAAGCCTTGGGCGGCGAACCAATCTACTTTATGGTAAAGCCTGAGTGGTTCAGAACCGTGTACATATCTTCTACCATCTGGCAGCAAACAGGCTATAACGCGGTAATTTATCTGGCAGCCTTGACTAGCCTAGATACCAGCCTGTTGGAAGCAGCGGAAATTGATGGGTGCGGACGATTGAAAAAAATTTGGTATGTTGTGCTGCCGAGCCTGCTGCCTACCATTACCATTATGTTTATTTTGAATTCGGGGAATGTCTTTAAGGTAGCGCAAGATAAAATGCTTCTATTGTATAATCCGGCAACCTATTCGGTGTCAGATATTTTCTCTACATTTACTTACCGTAAGGGTATTGTGGAGAGCAACTATAGTTATTCCACAGCCGTAGGTTTCTTTGAAGCGCTGGTTTCGCTGGTGGTTGTTACGGTAACCAATTGGCTGGGGAAGAGAATGAACGATACGAGTTTGTGGTAAGGAGATGAGAGGAATGAAACAAAAAACGACGCTTTTTGACTTTGTAAACTTTATCATTCTGTTGGCAGTTCTTTTCATCACCTTGTATCCACTGTGGTACGTGTTGTGTATTTCGTTGAGCTCCACAGAGATGATAAACAGCGGGACAGTAACATTCTATCCCAAGGGAATTAATCTGGACGCATATAAACAGATTTTTACGACTTCTAAAGTTCCGCGGGCGTATTTCAATTCGGTTTTATATACGGCGGTTGGCACGGTATGCTGTTTAGCGATGACGGTTGTCTTTGCGTATCCGCTATCCAGAAAAAACTTTGTCCTGCGCAGACCTCTGACGCTATTTATCACAATAACATTATATTTTACCGGCGGATTGATTCCAACATTTTTGGTGGTGCAGGGAACAGGGCTGTTAGATTCTATGTGGAGTCTTATCATTCCTAATATCATATGGACGTTTGACGCTATATTGATGCGTAACTTTTTTGAAGGGGTTCCGGCGGAACTGCACGAGGCGGCAATCGTAGATGGAGCAAATGAATTTAAAATTTTATACAAAATATACATACCGCTTTCCACCTCAGCGATTGCAACGATTGCGCTGTTCTATGCAATGGGGCAGTGGAACAGTTACCTGCTGCCGTCTATTTATATCACTACATATGAAAAGCTGCCGTTGCCGGTTATATTGCGTGATATGCTGATGGACGATACAAGTGCAAATCCGCAGTCGCTTGCGGGTACGCAAATAACACCGGAAGCGCTGAAAAATGCAACTGTATTTATCTCCATCTTACCGTTTTTGGCGCTTTATCCCTATTTGCAGAAATATTTCGTGAAGGGACTCACAATGGGAGCGGTCAAGGGTTAATTCCGCAGCGGCGTAGCGGTATATACGCTAGGCGGAAAATGAACTGGTTGTCAATGAAAAAAATATAAAAGGATGCGCGGTGTATCCAAATATTAAAGGAGGATGTTTCATGAAAAAGTTTTGGGCGGTAACAATGGCTATGGCGATCTTCGCCGCTGTACTCACAGGGTGCGGACAAGGGACAGGTACGGAAAGCACAGGCGACATTGATGTTGCTACGCTCGGCGATTTGGGCGGTTTAGAACTCCCGCTGGATGACAGTAACACGAAAATTACTTGGTTGGTAGCTTCAAGCGTAGATGGTCTGAATGACAAGTATGCACTGCAAGCGCTGCGGGAAATCACAGGTGTAAATGTGCAGCTGGAAGTATATCCGTTATCTACCATCAACGACAAAGTAAAAGTGCTGTTTGCATCCAAGAATCTGCCGAACATTATCGGTCAGGGTATTTCGACATTGAATGAGATGAACGACTATGGTACGCA
>CBCTHD010000506.1:0-2059 GCA_965146615.1 uncultured Clostridia bacterium | reverse complement strand
GTCAGCATTTGTGTTGATTTATAAGGTGCGCCGCCCGTCAATGAAAGGTTTTGGTCGAACAACTTAAATGAATTGGAAATGCTTAAAAACAGACCAATGGTAAAGGCGGGGGAAACCAACGGCAGCGTAATTTTAAATAAACGCTGCAGTGGCGTAACACCGTCGATAGATGCCGCTTCCTGAATAGAATCAGAGATGTTTTGCAATGCGGCGATATAGATAATCATCATGTAACCGCTCAGCTGCCAACTCATCACAATAACAAGTCCCCAAAAACCGGTTGACGTTGTGGAAAGCCAGCCCTGCAAAAACGGTAAATGCAGAAGGCTGCCCAGCATGTCAAAGACTTTCGTAAAAATAAATTGCCATGTGAATCCGAGCAAAATTCCTCCGATTAGATTGGGCAGGAAAAAAATGCCGCGTAATAGGTTGTTCAGCCAAGAAGAGCGCTGTACTAGCAGCGCAAGAGAAAAACCGATTACGTTTATCAAAATGACAGATGCAATGGCAAATTTCAATGTAAAGAAAAATGCGTTACGAAATTCAATATCAGATTGAAAAATGGTTAAATAATTTTGCAGTCCAATCATATGAAAGCTGTTTCCTATGCCATTCCAGTCTGTAAAGGAATAGAAAATTCCCAGGAACATGGGAATCAATACCACAGCGGAAAAGGCTATGACAGCTGGCAATAAAAATAGTATAAATGTTAACTTGCTGTGTCTCACAAGAAACCCTCCTTTTTTGTATGTAAACGGCATACGTACATGCGTATGCCGTAAACGATTATTCTGTCGCGCGTGATTTTTCCCAGTCCGCCTTAGATTGTTCAATCACTTGTTCAAAAGTTGCTTCGCCGGAAAGATATTTTTGTATTTGTACGCCGACGGTGTCCATGCCCCAGCCGGTTGGGAATCCCATGAAGACCCAGGGGCGTGTTTTGTTTTCATCTGCATACGTTTTGACAACGCGGGAAAGTGGATCGCTTGGATCTTGCGTATAGTCTTTTAGCGGTGGTATAAAGTAGAATTTATTTACAACAATTTCTTTTCCCTCGTCGGAGGTATACAGCCAGGTCAGAAACTCTTTAGCGGCTTTTTTATCCGCGTCGCTGCTATCCTTGTTTACACACCAGTACATCGGTACGCCAACAGGCATTTTTAACGCTTCTTCGCCAACTAACGGCATAGGAAGCAAACTCATCTTTTCCGCTGTTGCCGTATCTACATTTTCGATGTCTCCATAAATCCAGTTGCCCTGTTGAATCATGGCGACTCGCTCAATGGCAATCCCTTGTCCGACTTGTGTCGCGTAGTCCACTGCATTGAGTTTACCTTTAGCAGATGCATTGGAACTGTAGTCCGCTTGAAGGTCAATTAATGCCTTGAATGCTTCAGCATTTGTAAATTCCACTGTTTTCTTTTCAAATGCTTCGGTAGCACTGGCGAATTCCTGAGACAACGGTACATTTACTGTATGCATACTGACCCAGGTTTCTTTGGCGGGAAATTCAAACACAGCTTCCAATTGCGGGAACTGCGATTTCAGCGAGCCGGATTTAATTTGTTCATCTAGGGATTTTACCGCCGCAAGCAGGGTATCGTAGTCGTGAATAGACGTGGGGTCAATGCCTGCCGCCTCAAAAATCTCGGTATTGTAGATAAATCCATAACCCTCGATTGCAAAAGGCAGTCCATAAATTTTTCCGTCCGATGTTACGCTATCTAAAACGGTATCTACTGCCTGAGAAACCCAAGGTTGATCGGAGAGATCTTCCAGTTTATGAATCCAGTCCTGTGTATCCTGAGGACCGCCGATATTAAAGATGGTCGGCTCTTCGCCAGACTGCATTTTAGCGCGCAATGATGCGCCATAATCGTCGCCGCCGCCGACAGTTTGGATATTAATTTTAACATTTGGATGGTCTTTCATGTATAAGTTTGCCGCATTTTCCAGCTCTTTGGCGATTTCTACTTTAAATTGATAAATATCTACTTTTGCATTTTCTTCGGTGGTAGTGTTACCACCTGATATATCTTGATTTTTGTTGCCGCAGCCG
>CBCTHD010000505.1:0-2061 GCA_965146615.1 uncultured Clostridia bacterium | reverse complement strand
TGGCGGGTCAGGTACTGTAACACAGGGCACTTCCGCCAATACCATCAGCGAGGATGGTGAATACAGCGATGTTTCATACACATCGACAGGAGATGACGAAAATGCACTCCGCATAGATGGCGCGACGGTAATACTGGACGGCATTACAGTAGATAAATCTGCCGGAGCTACCTCAAACACCGAGGATGGAGATTTTTACGGTCAGAATGCTGCATTGCTTGCAACCGGCGGCGCAAATGTGACAATTACAAATGCGGTAATCAACTCATCTGCACAGAACGGAAACGGCGTATTCAGTTATGGCAGTGGAACGGTAGTGACAATCTCAGATTCGACGATTACAACAACAGCAGATAATTCCGGCGGTATCCAGACAACCGGCGGTGGAACAACATTTGCGGAAAATCTAACAATCAGTACAAGCGGCAGCTCCGCGGCGGCGATTCGTTCGGACCGCGGCGGCGGAACGGTTGTTGTGGATGGCGGGACCTATGTATCAAACGGATACAATTCTCCGGCGGTATACTCCACGGCGGATATTACTGTATCCAATGCAGAACTCACAGCAAACAATTCCGAGGCGCTGGTGATTGAAGGCAAGAACTCCATAACGCTCAATGACTGCACGGTGTATGGAAATATGAGTGATACAAACGGCACAAGCTCGGATGAAAATGTACATAATGTGATGATTTATCAATCCATGTCAGGTGATGCTGACGTCGGAACCTCGGAATTTTATATGACCGGTGGAACGCTGACTGGAAATAACGGCGATATGATTTATGTAACCAACACGCACAGCATTATCAAATTATCCGGCGTTACGATAGAAAATAAGGATGATGACGCGTATCTGCTGCGTGTGAGCGGCAACAGCGCATCCCGCGGCTGGGGTGCTGCCGGAGCAAACGGCGCACAGGTTGAATTCACTGCGGAAGACCAGACGCTTGAGGGAGATATTGTCGTCGATACGATTTCGACCTTAGATATGGTATTGAGCGGCAGTTCCAGTTTTACAGGGACAATAAATATCATTGAAAATGCCCAAAATGGCACAGCAGTTTCGGACAATGCCGTCGTTACGATTGAAGAAGGCAGCGTATGGACGCTTACCGGCGATTGTGTCATTACAAGTCTAAATAACAACGGAACCATCAATTTTAATGGATTCACTATCACACTAGCCGACGGAACGGTATTGAGTGAATAATGTTGTAAATATCATAAAGAAAGAGCTGCATTTATGCAGCTCTTTCTTTATGATATAGCAACAAGCAGAGAGAAGAATATTTGGCGTGAAGCAAACCATGAAATTGGTTCGTTAAGCGCGGAGACATATCATAGAAAATGTTATGCTTCTTCTACTAGCTTTAACCATTGCCGGGCAATGAGTGCGTGCCCCGCTACGGTTGGGTGTACACCATCTGCAGACCAAATTTCGTATCCACATTCTATTGATTTAGACGCAAATAGCCCGTCCAGTGGGAGATAGTGCGCATGAAATTCCTGCGCAATTTTCCGCGCGGCGTGAATTTTGGGATCCAGATCCTCCCGCCAGTTTAATTTATCGGGAACAAACGGCATGAGAAATGGTTCCATAATCAAAATGGGAATGTCGCCGAGCCGTTCACGCACTTGGGTGAGAAGGGTGCGGTAATTGGATTCATATTGCTGCGCTGTGGTGGGTGTGTCGGAATCAAAGCGGCGCCAAGTATCGTTGATACCGATCAAAATGGAAAGAAAATCCGGTTTCAGCGCCAGACAATCCTCCTCCCAACACGACAGCAGTTCTGTGGTACGGTTGCCGGATATCCCTTTGTTTAAAAATTTGACATTCATGCCGGGATACTTCGAGGTAAATAATCCTGCAACAAAACGGGGGTAGCCTCCGCCCAAATCATCGGTTTCACGGTTGCGTCCTACGTCTGTGATACTGTCCCCTTGAAATAGGACAGTCGTATTTGGCTGAATGAGCATGAAAGAATCCTCCTTTGCGATTTTTCTCTATTATACTGCCGGTCGTAGAGAAAGTCAACAAAAATTTATTTAACATGGATT
>CBCTHD010000504.1:0-2074 GCA_965146615.1 uncultured Clostridia bacterium | reverse complement strand
GTTTCATTTTCATACAGCACTGCGTTGAATTGTTTTCCGTTTATCGTAACCGTCACTTTATTATCCCTTTCATTTATTTCCTGAATATTCGTGGTAAGAGCATTGCACAATGGCTTTATTGTGTCCATATCCCATAAAAATGCTTTAATTGTATCGGTGTTGCTAAGCTCGCCGAAATCTGCCGCAGGATCAGCAGTAATTGTTCCGCTTCCTTTATGCAGCTTTGACTGTACCATTACTCCGTCGCGGTAAAGAGCTGTAATAAGCGAGCTTCCCTCCGTTACATCACTTGCAGTAATTTTACCGTGTCCCGCACTTATGTCAGCCGCAGAAACAGACGCAGCAGCCGACAATACAAAAATCATTATAATGCTTGTTATCTTCTTTTTCATTTTCATACCGCCTTTCGGATAATGTATATCAAGTAATCAATGCATTCCAATTCTTTCTGAATGGGATGGAGTGTGTTTAAAATATATGAACGCTGTTTCTGTAAAATATTTAACATTTCTTTTTGGTTGCCGTTCACTTTCATAAATTTTTCAATCGTTTCTTTATCACAGCCTGCGTCCTGCAAACTTCTTATTACTTCTGTTTCAGATAAATTCTTCAATATTCTCACCTCGTTGTGTTGCTGTTACATATATTATATAAGCAATAGCAGAAAATGTCCAATACTTATATCAAATACAATTCTATGCTTGACGAGCATAGTGTTATATGGTATAATATTATTAGAACAATGCGTATGGAAAGGCGGAGCTTTATATGGAAATTCGTGTTTTAAAATATTTCCTTGCAGTGGCAAGGGAGGAAAATATTTCTGCGGCGGCAGACAGCCTTCATGTAACGCAGCCTACGCTGTCGCGTCAGCTTATGGATTTGGAAGATGAACTCGGCAAAACATTGTTTACCCGCGGCAACAGAAGAATTTCTCTCACGGAAGAAGGCATGATTTTAAGAAAGCGTGCGGAGGAAATTGTAAACCTTGTGGACAAGACCGAAGCTGAAATTATGACCTCTGACGACAATATCAGCGGCGATATATATATCGGCAGCGGCGAAACAGAGGGTATGCGTCTGATTGCTAAAGTGGCAAAGCAGCTTGAGGACGAGGGATATAATATCCGCTATCATTTATTCAGCGGAAATGCAATGGACGTTGAGGAACGAATAGACAAAGGATTGATTGATTTCGGTCTTTTTATTGAAGGTGTAAATCTGAAAAAATACGATTCCATACGCTTGCCGTACACTGATACATGGGGTGTGCTTATGCGAAAGGACAGCCCGCTTGCGAAGAAGTCTGAAATACGCCCGGAGGATTTATGGACTGTTCCGCTTATAACCTCCCAGCAGGCAGAGAACAGCAACGAGCTTTCGGGATGGCTTAAACGGGACAGAGAGCAGCTCAATATTGCGGCAACGTATAATCTGCTCTATAACGCTTCCCTGATGGTTGAGGAAGGTGTCGGTTATGCACTTTGCCTTGACGGGCTTGTCAGGACAGACGCTGAAAGCCCGCTTTGTTTTCGTCCGTTAAAGCCGCGGCGGACTGCCAGATTAGACCTTGCGGGGAAACGGTATCAGGTGTTTTCAAAAGCTGCGGAGTTATTTTTAAAGAAATTACAAGATAATTTTGAACAATAAGCAAAAACGGCGTCGGTATTTTCGTGTACCAACGCCGTATATTTTTTACTTCATTGCATCCTGAAAAAAGGATTCTAACTTATCAAATGGAATAATATCCATACGGTCATACAAATCTGTATGCGACGCACCCGGAATAATCATCAATTCTTTGTTATCTCCCTCCAGTAATTCGTATGCGTCCTGACTGTACATTAAGGAATGAGCATTTTCTCCGTGTACAAGGAGTACAGCGCTGCGGATTTCGGGAGCATATTCAAATAATCGCATATTCATAAGAGAGCCGCTTGCCGTAGCCGCCCAGCCGCCGTTTGAATTGATTGAACGGGGGTGATAACCTCTATCTGTTTTATAGTACGCTACATAGTCCTTCACATATTGCGGCGCTTCATCGGGAACGGATTCAGGAAGCCCTCCGGCTACA
>CBCTHD010000503.1:0-2079 GCA_965146615.1 uncultured Clostridia bacterium | reverse complement strand
GCGTACATTTATATCCAAACATCTCTATGTAGCGGCGGTTGGCGTCATAAGAGGATATTTCACCGTTATGTACGATGGAATAATCCAGCATTGCAAACGGATGCGCACCACCCCACCATCCCGGCGTATTTGTGGGATACCGTCCATGTGCTGTCCAGCAATATCCTTCATACTCGTCCAACCGGTAAAATTCTCCCACATCTTCCGGAAATCCTACCGCTTTAAATACCCCCATGTTCTTGCCACAGGAAAAAACATACGCGCCTTCAATTACCGTATTGATTTTGATGACACTTTTGACTGTAAATTCCTTTTCATCCAATTGGCTGTCTGCCAATTTTGTGGGCAGCGGCGTAACAAAATAGCGCCAAATCAGTGGTTCATCTGTGATTTTCGGTGTTTTTTTCACCGGAATTTTAGATAGGTTGATGACATCGAAATGCCTGTCTAAAAACCGTTCACATTCCTCCCGTGCAGAATTGTTTTCATAAAATATATGGAATGCATACAAATCTTTATATTGCGGATAGATTCCATATCCTGCAAACCCGCCTCCCAGCCCGTTGGAACGGTCATGCATGGTAGCAATCGAGCGAATGATTGATTCCCCATTGATTTTTTTGCCGTCTTTGGAAAAAATACTGGAAATTGCGCAGCCTGAAGGGATTCTGATTTGTCCTTCTTTTAACATATCCTGTTCCTCCTTTACCTCTTTCTGCACAAAAAAAACGCCCACCAAAAAGAATTGCTTCTTTCTGATGAACGTCATTGTTCATTGCTTATTTTTTATTATTATAATCGTTTTGCAGTAAAATGTCAATACTTTTTTGAAACTTTTTTCACCAAATCATTCATTTTTATTTTTTTAATTCTTTCTTTCCTTTATATTCCGACATTTTTTGCAACCAATTTTAAAATTTCTTGCAAAAAAGTTTTAAAAAACACTTGACAAATCTTTGCTTCGAGTGTATACTGTATTTGTAAACAGCAAAGGCGCTGTGGGTAATTGACCCGCAGTGCCTTTTTTTATTACCTTTGAAACCGGTTCAAAATTATTTTATAGGAGATGATCTTAAATGAGTACAGTTCCTGAAGTATTTGGCAGCATGGTTTTTAATGACGCCGTCATGAAGGAAAAACTTCCAAAAGATACCTACAAGGCACTGAAAAAGACAATTGAAGATGGAAAGAGTCTGCAAATCGGTGTTGCAACCGTCGTTGCAAATGCTATGAAAGATTGGGCAGTGGAAAAAGGTGCAACGCATTTTACACATTGGTTCCAGCCCATGACCGGTATCACCGCCGAAAAGCATGACAGCTTTATCGCACCAACCGGAGATGGTCGGGCGATTATGGAATTCTCCGGCAAAGAGCTGGTCAAAGGTGAACCGGATGCATCGAGTTTTCCGTCCGGCGGGCTGCGTGCAACCTTTGAAGCACGCGGATATACCGCTTGGGACCCGTCTTCTTATGCATTTATCAAAGACGATACACTCTGCATACCCACTGCATTCTGCTCCTACAGCGGTGAGGTGCTGGATAAAAAAACCCCGCTCCTGCGATCCATGGAAGAGTTGAATCGGCAGGCAATGCGCATTTTAAAACTATTTGGCAGCGATGCTACCCGTGTCACAACAACCGTTGGACCGGAACAGGAATATTTTTTAATTGACAAAGAAATGTACAAACAACGCCGTGATTTGGTATTCACAGGCCGGACGCTGTTTGGTGCAAAACCGCCGAAAGGTCAGGAAATGGAGGATCATTATTTTGGTACCATCAAGCCCCGTATTGCGGCGTTTATGAAAGATTTAGACCAGGAATTGTGGAAAATTGGTATTCTGGCGAAAACAGAGCATAACGAAGTGGCGCCGGCACAGCATGAACTTGCCCCCATCTTCTCGACTACTAACATTGCAGCAGACCACAACCAATTGACGATGGAATTGATGAAAAAAGTGGCAGACCGCCACGGATTTGCTTGCTTGCTGCATGAAAAACCGTTTGCAGGTGTGAACGGTAGCGGAAAACATAACCACTGGTCCATCTCCACCAATACAGGCGTCAATCTGCTGGAAC
>CBCTHD010000502.1:0-2081 GCA_965146615.1 uncultured Clostridia bacterium | reverse complement strand
AAGAATTATTAACTCCCACCCCAACGCCGCGCTAACCTACATCGTATCGCATAGCTATGTAGGTCAAAAATTATCGGACGTCTATCCACATTTAAAGAATGTGGTGGATTTGACATGCGAAGAACTAGACGTCACGGCAGCTAGCCAACGGTGTGACGTTGTGTTCACCGCCTTGCCGCATGGCGCATCTAAGGAAGTCATTCCCGCATTATATGAAGCAGGAATAAAAATCATCGACCTCAGTGGCGATTTTCGATACAATGAAATCCATGTTTATGAACAATGGTATAAACAGGAGCACACGGCGCCGGAGTTATTGGAGAAATCCGTATATGGGCTGCCGGAGCTTCATCGTGAGGAAATCAAAAAGGCAGATTTAATCGGTAATCCCGGTTGCTATACCACTTGCAGTATACTGGGACTCGCGCCGCTGCTATCTGCTGGACTTTGTGATACCAAAAATATTATCATTGATGCAAAATCCGGCGTCTCCGGCGCGGGGCGCGGCCTGGGAATTGATTATCATTTCTGTGAATGCACGGAAAATATGAAAGCGTATAAGCTCGCGACACACCGACACACTTCCGAAATAGAGCAGGAATTGTCTCTGGTTGCCGGAGAAACTATCATGCTTTCCTTCTCTCCCCATTTGGTACCAATGAAACGCGGTATTTTTGCAACCTCCTACGCGAACCTCAAAAAACCGGTTTCCCATCAAGAGATTGTGTCCTTATACCAAGAATTTTATAAAGGCGAGCCTTTTGTCCGTATTTATGAATCTGGCTTGCCGGAAAGCAATCATGTCGCGGGTTCCAATTTTGTGGACATCGGTTTCTGTATTGATGAACGGCTCAGCCGCATCATCGTAATCAGTACCATTGATAATCTATTTAAGGGTGCGGCGGGACAGGCGGTTCAAAATATGAATCTGCTTTTTGGGTTGGAAGAAACTGCCGGCATTGGCGGCGGCGGATATTATTTATAAGAAGAAAAGAGGGTTCATATGAGTTTAGAAATGGACATATTGATAAAAAAAGCCGGTATTTTGGTGGAAGCGCTGCCATATATTCAAAAGCTCTATGGCAAAACGGTCGTCATTAAATACGGCGGCAACGCAATGATTAACGAGGAGTTGAAAAATTCTGTCACGGAAGACATCACATTGTTGAAATATGTTGGTGTAAACCCTATTGTCGTCCACGGCGGCGGTCCTGACATTACGAGCGCCCTCAAGCAATTTCACATTGAAAGTAAATTTGTCGGTGGACTTCGCGTAACGGATCAGGAAACTGTTGATATCGCCCGCATGGTACTGGTTGGAAAGACCAACAAAGAAATCGTTTCCCTGTTCAACCAGAAAGGCGGAAAAGCGGTTGGATTGTGCGGAATTGATGGAAATCTTATCAAATGTAAAAAAGCAGAAGTCATAGAGAACGGAAAGCCGGTTGACATTGGATTTGTTGGTGACATTATTTCCATTGACACAGAACTGCTGCGACACCATGCATCGGCAGAATATATTCCGGTCATCGCCCCCATTGGAACGGATGACCAAGGACAAACCTACAATATCAACGCCGATACGGTCGCAAGTAAAATTGCCTGTGCCTTGCAGGCCGAAAAACTGATTATGTTGACGGATATTCAAGGTATTTTGGATGAAGCGAAACAAATTATTTTTGAATTGACGAAAAAGCGTGCATTGGAACTAATTGATCAGGGCATCATCAATGGCGGCATGATTCCCAAGGTGCACGGCTGCATTGATGCCATTGACCATGGCGTCAAACGCGTTCATATCATTGACGGACGAATACCACATTGCATTTTGCTGGAAATCTTTACTGACACAGGTATCGGTTCCATGATTACCCAATAGTCTTTCTTGCTTTACATAATAAGCAAGAAAGTAATTTATATTCGATACTATCATAAAAGCGGATAGAGGTATTACGAAACTATTCTATCCGCTTTGCGCATTCGTATTGAAAAAGCTCTCTATTTTGCCATTTGCACAACAGCAAAAGAGCATAGCCGTGAAGATTGAAACGGCTATGCTCCGTTTATGTATACCATAGGAA
>CBCTHD010000501.1:0-2090 GCA_965146615.1 uncultured Clostridia bacterium | reverse complement strand
TGGCAAAGCGCGTTGAGCGACTTGGGATTCAGGTCCTCCAGAGGAATGGAAAATTTATTTCGATTGATAACATTCACCGGACCATCGAAAGGAACATTATTAATCAGTATTTCGTTCGCTCTCGGCATGTTGGACGGAAATGCATCCAGGATAGAAGCACTGAACGACTCAACTACAAAACAGGAATCTTCATCGATGCACGGATCTTCGTTGCAGCAACAGCTATTTCTGCCACAAGAAGTAAATTCTGTAAGGATACTGCAACCTGTAGGAGTCATGTTTACTGGTTGGTTGATGCTGCAGCCTCTGACAACTTCACTATCAAAAATCTGCTGTACGTTTGCAAAAATGGAACGTGCTTCGGAATCATTGAATTTTGGTGCATGCATTCCAGTGCAGCAGAAGCACTGAGACGGTGGACAGTGAATAGGTTCACAGCCATTTGCAATGGGTCTTACTGCCTGACGCGTAGTTGTATCAAAGTCATTTGCTGAAAAATTGTTATTGTTGCAATTACAGTTCATTGAATATTCTTCCCTTCAATTTTAAATTCAATAATAGAACTACAATAACATGATATGCAGAAAAAAACTTATGTGTGACGCAGTAAAAAGTCTTTACTTTTTCAGCAAGTTAGTGTATCATGGTATTATGAATATTTATGCGTTTTGATTGGAAAATATTTGAAGTAAAGATATACAAAAGAAGAATAAGGGAGTGAAACAAATGAAACGGCTGATGGCAACAGTATTGCTCTGTGCTTGTTTTGCAGGTTTAACAGGATGCGGCAAAACAGATACCTATCCGCTGAAAACAAAGGAAACATTAACCTATTGGATGAAATGGCATGATGTGGGAAAAGCCGTTACGCCGTCTATGCAGATGACGGAATTTAGCAAAGGATTAGAGGAACGTACGGGTGTTAAAATTGAATATATTCATCCGACAGGGAGTCAGGAGGATAGCTATTTTGAATTAATGATTTCTTCTAATAATTTACCAGATATAATAGAATATAATTGGGGTGGCACAATCAGCACCATATCCAAACAATTATCCGATGAGAAAATTATGGATATTGCACCACTGCTGAGCGAATACGCACCGGATTATAATATGTGGCTGATGAACAACGATGAGGCACGCAGATTGGCAATGACAGAAAATGGGGAATGCCCTTATTTTATAGGGTCTTATGCAGAGGACTACCAAACGGTATTCCAAGGTCCCTTTTTCCGTAAAGACTGGTTGGATGAACTTGGACTCGCAGAGCCGGAAACCATCGATGAATGGGAAATTGCTTTGCGGGCATTTAAAGAACAGAAAGGGGCGCAGGCGCCATTTTCGATTACACCGGAAATGTTCGATGCCAGCGCAATCGTTGGTGCATATGGAGTAGCGTGGTATTTTTATCAGGAGGATGAACAAGTGAAATTCGGTCCGCTGGAAGCGGGATTTCGTGATTTTGTACAGCGGATGGCAAAATGGTATCAGGAGGGGCTATTGGACCCTATGTATCCGATGGTTGACCAGTCTAGAATTGAAATGAATTTATTTTCCGGCAATACCGGGGCAGGGTTTGGATATCTTGGTGCGGATATTGGTTCTTGGCAGAAAAAAATAAAAGAAGAACAGCTTCCAATTGAATTGGCAGGTGTGAGAAATCCATCGTTGCAAAAAGCGGAAACGGTCAAAATAGCGCCGCGAACGGCAAAGGTAATCTGCAATTATGCTGCGGCTGTCAGCACACAATGTAAATCGCCCCGGACGGCAGTCCAATTTTTAAATTATGCCTATACCGAAGAGGGAAACCGGTATTTCAATTTTGGAATAGAGAATGTGAGTTATACCATCGAAAACGAAATTCCAACATACACATCGCTCATTACAGACAATCCGGATATGCCAATGGCAAATGCGCTTGCCATGTATACCAGGACCAGCTATGGAGGACCGTTTGTCAAAGATGAACAGTATACGATCCAGTATTATCAGGACGAAATACAGCAGGAGGCTTTGGAAAAATGGCTCGACAATGATGCGGCGCAGTATCTGCTTCCGACACTGATGATATCTCATGAAGATGTGGA
>CBCTHD010000500.1:0-2095 GCA_965146615.1 uncultured Clostridia bacterium | reverse complement strand
ATTCAAATTACAAACTTTGAACTGAAAACGGATCAAGAATTCATAAGCGCAGTAGAGGCACTTGGTAAAGATCAGCTCAAAGGCCTGGTCATTGATCTGCGCTACAATCCCGGCGGTGCATTTTCTTCCACCAAGGAAATTGCTGACTATTTGCTTCCAGAAGGTGTTATCACTTCTTTTGAATTTAAAGATGGAAGCAAACAGGAATACACATCTGATGCGGACTATTATGACGTTCCGCTTGCCGTGCTGATTAACGGCAGCAGTGCCAGCGCCTCTGAGGTACTCTCCGGTGCGCTGCGTGACCATGACCGCGCTGTACTCATTGGCGAAAAGACCTACGGAAAGGGTATTGTGCAAAGCATTATTCCCTTCGACGAGACAAAAGAAGGCGAAACAGCATTATATCTAACAACTTCCGGATATTTGACTCCCAATGGCGACAATATCCATCACGTCGGCATCAGTCCAGACATTGAAGTGCCTACACCGGAATATCTGGAAGGCACCAATCCAACGGACATTCCCCAAGAAGAAGATATTCAGCTGCAGCGTGCCATCTCGGAGCTATCCAAATAGAATGCTAAAATAAAACTCCACCCGCTAAGTGCAGTGGTAAGATAAAGGTAGACACATGGTACCCCACCATGTATCTACCTTTTGTTATGTACATGATATAATAAGATAAGATATGATGTGAATCAATAAAAAAGGACAAAAGCGACGCACATGGACAAAGTCGCCGAAAATTGAGAGCATTCACATGCATTCAGATGAGCATATTTCAATACGTACATTAGATAAAGCGTATCAGGCAGACCAGAGTAGGACCTGTCACTGGATAAGGAATTTTGAAAAACATGGCGTGGCTGCCTTGGATTCCAAAAACAGACCGGGAAATCTCTTGGTGCTGCACACAAGTAAGTCACTATCCGAAATAGTTCCTATAATCAACTCAAATAATTCAGCATATCCATTGAAAGACAATGTATAAGCAGATTAAAAATATTTCTGTCATAACGCGTTACCTGTCAACACAAACCTGCACCTCATAATTCCAATGTAAAATACCTGACACGACAATAAGTTGTACCGTAAATTCCGGCATTACGCCATATTCTGTCCCGGCTATACGCTTTATCTCATTTAATACTTGTTCCCGATTTTCTTCGGTGCAATTAGCGCATAAGTATTTTCCTTTTGGCAACACCTTTAATCCGTCTATATCCACATAACGAATACAGACAGCAAAGAGTCTCGCTATTCCATTTTCGGTGTATATACCAGCCAAATCCTTAAAGGAGAATTGCTCTTTTAAGGCAGGCGTAACTTTATCGTAAAAATGGCTTAGATAATTCCAAAGATTCTCAAGCGTTGGCGTTTCTAATGTATCTGATAGTAAAATAACACGCTCTGGTAAATCTTTGAGAAGAACTCCATCGAGTTTTTGTTGCCCCTGCAATTTCCTCTCATAGTCAGCTTTTGCTAACTCAATTTTTGATTTACTGTATTGTAATGCTGAAATTTTTTCATCAGCCTTTTTTTCCGCCTGCACTAAAAAGTCTACAATTTTTTCAATATTATCATATTCCAAAACCTTTTTTATCTCCCGTAGAGACAAATCCATAAGCTGTAAAGCACGCACCGTATTTAGACGAACAATATCCTGCTCGGTATAATAGCGGTAATTAGTCCATTCATCCTTTTTGCTCGGCTTCACTAACCCGATACGGTCATAATGCCGCAGCGTTTCGCTTGTCGTATGGACAAGTTTTGCGGCTTCTCCAACTGAAAAATATTTTTTCATTTTTTATTTTCCCCTATTGACATTTGTGTTACACAAAGGTTTATAATTTATTATAGCATAAGATGTTGCGAAAAGCAATAGATATATCAATTCTGTTTAGGAGGCATTGCTATATGATAGCGCTCAAACAAGTCACAAAGCAGTACGGGCAGGCGACCGTACTAAAAAACATTACTTTGTCGATTGATGAACCGGGTATTTATTGCTTGCTTGGCAGGAATGGAGCAGGTAAAACGACGTTTCTCAAATCCATTGCCGGGTATCAAAACATTACCAATGGCACTATTC
>CBCTHD010000499.1:0-2099 GCA_965146615.1 uncultured Clostridia bacterium | reverse complement strand
GTCCTGTTAACTCCACCTTGCCGCTGCCATCCATAACATTCGCTTCAATGCTCAGCGTATCGCCACCCACTGCCGTCCATGCAAGTCCACACGCTACGCCCGGTACGCTGTCTGCTTCCTGCATTTCCCGTTCATATTTATGTTTCCCCAGCAATTTTTCAATATTCCTCTGGGATACTTTCACGGTTTTTTGTTCTCCTGTCAGCAATAACTTTGCACCTTTGCGGCAAATTGATTGAATGTTCCGCTCCAATTCCCGCACGCCTGCTTCCCGCGTGTAATACTCAATAATTTCCTCTACCGCGGACGGTTCTATTTTCAAGTTGGATTTTTTCATGCCATACGCTTCCATATTTTTCGGCAACAGATAGCGCAGGGCAATCTGTAATTTTTCTGCCTCAGTATAACTGGTCAGTTCAATTACTTCCATGCGGTCCAGCAAAGGGCGTGGCACTGTTTCCAGCGTATTTGCCGTCATCAAAAACATTACATCAGACAAATCAAATGGCAACTCTACATAATGGTCTTTAAACTGGAAATTCTGTTCCGTGTCCAACACTTCCAGCATCGCGGCTGCCGGATCCCCTCTAAAATCGCTGGACATTTTGTCAATTTCATCCAGCAAAATCAATGGATTCCGCGTCCCCGCCTGTTTGAGTGCGCTAATAATCCGCCCTGGCATTGCGCCGATATAGGTTTTCCGGTGTCCGCGAATTTCTGCTTCGTCTCGCACACCACCCAATGAAATTCGCACATAGTTGCGTCCCACCGCGCGGGCAATGGATTTGGCGATAGACGTCTTACCAACGCCGGGTGGTCCCACCAAACACAAAATAGTTCCCTTTCCTTTGCCCGACAACGCTTTGACTGCCAAGTGTTCCAGAATCCGTTCTTTCACGTTTTCCAGCCCATAGTGATCCGCTTCCAACACCTCTTCCGCCCGTGCCAAGTCCAAATTTTCTTCCGTTTTTTCCTTCCATGGCAGCGCCAAAACCAAATCCAGATAATTCTTAATGACGCCCGCTTCCGGCGTCATAGGCGGCATCTTTTGCAGCCGCTGCACCTCCTGCATCAGCTTTTTCTGCGCCTCCGGCGCAAACGCTAACGCTTCAATTTTTGTCTCATATTCTTTGATTTCTGCCTGATTGCCGTCACCGAGTTCTTCCTCAATCACTCTGAGTTGTTCCCGCAAATAGTATTCCTTTTGGTTCTTATCAATCTGTTCTTTCACTTTGCTATGGATTTTGCTGTCCAAACGTGCAATTTCCAGTTCCTTGTTTAAAATCACCAACAGACATTCCATTCGCTCCTGCACATCAACACATTCCAAAATTGCCTGTTTGTCCTCCGGTTGCAGCATAATGTTTGCCGCCATCACATCCACCATCTGTCCCGGATCCCGAATGGCTAAAATAGACGCGACCGTTTCCGGTTGAAATTTTCCCGACAATTTAAAATTCTGCTCAAACACCCGTGCAAGATTCCGCACCAGCGCTTGATACTCCACATCATCTATCTGTGCGCCAACGGGCAAAAATTCGTGAAGGTACGCGGCAATATACCCATCTATCTCTTCCATGTGCTCCAAGGACGCGCGACTGATTCCTTCCACCAATACGCGAACCACATTTTCTTCGCTCTTGACGATTTGCTTTACCTTTGCAATCGTCCCGATTTTCGCCAAATCCTCAAAAACCGGCTCTTCAATATGCTGCTCCTCTTGCAATGTCAAAAACACCAACTGGTCTTCCACCATTGCTTTTTCCAATGCTTTTATTGATTTCGGCCGTCCTACATCAAAATGTAGGACCATGTATGGAAATACCACCAACCCACGCAGTGGTATTAGCGGTAATTGCTTCATTCGTTCCATGTTTTTATTTCATCCTTCCACGCCAAAAGGGTTCTTGGCATATCCCTATTATACACATTTCCTTTCCATATTTCAAGCCCTTTTCCCCGCATTCCATTCATTACATAATCCAGCAAAAAGGTACAGTGTATCCGTATTCTCCGTCTTTTTTACCGTATCTGTCCATTTCCCGAAATAACATATTTGATGCTGGTCAGCGCTTCCAGTCCCATGGGTCCGCGTGCGT
>CBCTHD010000498.1:0-2106 GCA_965146615.1 uncultured Clostridia bacterium | reverse complement strand
GGAATGCTATATCGCCAGCGGAAACGTCAACGATGAAACGGTGTGTACGCCCGTTGCCAAGGTGCAGTACACCATCGCAGAGTACGGCAAGACCGTGCCGGAGGTCGATGATGCGGAACTGCCCGAATATATCCACGGCGAACCCGTGACACCCTCTACGACAGGCTGATTTTTCCCGGAGCTTTCCATAGCTCGCTCCTTTCTCAACGGCGCCCCGCGCATGGCGAAAGCTGTGCGCGGGGCGCTTTTGGGTAGGGTGTGCGACCACTATAGCAGAAAGTGTTTGATAAAATATGATTTTATCGAGTATAAAAGATAAAATATAAAATCATGCATTGAATTTCATTTGTAAATGGTGTATACTATATGTACTATAGGAAAGGAGGCGCTATATGATAAAACGAGAAACGTATATGGAACGTATCCGTCCGTTTATCGGGAGCGACTTGATTAAAGTTATGACTGGTATTCGGCGCGCCGGAAAATCCGTTATGCTGGAGCTGATCCAAGCGGAATTGCTGGAATCAGGTGTAAGCAGCAATCAATTTATTACCATCAATTTTGAAGACATGCGATATGCAAATTTGTTAAATGCCGCAGATCTGCATACGGAAATTTTGAGGCGGGCCGACACGATCCAAGGCAAAGCATATCTGTTCTTTGATGAAATCCAAGAGGTACAGGGATGGGAAAAATGCGTCAATTCCCTCCGTGTTGCCTTAGACTGCGATATCTATATCACTGGTTCCAACGCAAAGCTGCTCTCAGGAGAATTGGCGACCTATTTGGGCGGACGGTATGTAGAATTTGTTATCTATCCGTTTTCTTTTGCAGAGTTTATAAACCTTTATCGGGAAACGGATGCCTCTGTATCTGTGCAGCAGAGTTTCCAAAGATATCTTCTGGCTGGCGGTATGCCATACCTTTCCAACATTCATTTTGCCGCAGAGCCTTCCAGACAATATCTTTTCGACCTGTTCAACTCCGTCCAACTCAAAGATATTGTGAAGCGCAACGGAATCAGGGATGTGGATTTGCTGGAAAGAATCATCGCCTATGTTATGGCGAATATCGGCACAACCTTTTCTGCGTCCTCACTTGTGAAGTTTTTCAAAAGTGAGCGCCGCTCCGTATCTGTAGATACGGTTCTCAATTATATCAAATATTGCTGTGACGCGTATTTGTTTTATCAGGTTAAACGAGAGGATTTACAGGGCAAGCAGATTCTTGCAACCAACGAAAAATATTATATTGCCGACCACGGAATCCGAGAGGCAGTATATGGGGGTAATCTGCAAAGCATTAACTTGATCCTCGAAAACATCGTTTATCTGGAGCTGCTACGTCGTGGCTATACCGTAACTGTCGGTAAGGTAGGAGACAGGGAGATAGATTTTGTTTGTGATAAGCAGGGAGAAAGACTCTATGTGCAAGTGGCATATCTTCTGGCGGACGAAAATACTATTAAACGCGAATTTGGCGTATACGATGCAATAAAAGATAACTTCCCAAAATATGTTGTCACAATGGATGAGCTTGACATGAGCCGGAACGGTATCAAACATCGGAATATCCGGGATTTTTTGACGGCAGAAAGCTGGGATTGACGGAATTTAGGAAGCGCCCCGCGCACAGCTTTTGCCATGCACGGGACGCTTTTGTCGTACAAAAAAGGCTTGACTGCCCACAAAAAGCGTTGCACAATAGACCACAAGGAGTGAGGCGTATGATTCTTTCCATCCAACTGACGAAAGAAGAAAAATTGGTCGCGGAAAATTATGCGAGGCGGCACTCGATGTCCTTGGAGAAAGCCTTTAGGGAGGCACTGTTTGAGCGAATCAAGGAAGAATGCGGTGCCGCTGCAGCGTTGGATGAGGCGCAGGCTCTCGCGGCTGCCATGGAGGATTTGGAAGCCGGGCGGACAGTGGATGGAGATACCGCAATTTCCAATGTAAGGAGAAAGTACGGTGTCTGATTAAAATTAAGCTTTGGCGACAATTAGAAAGCGCCCCGTGCATGGCGAAATGCTGTGTGCGGGGCGCTTTTTGCACGCGAAAAACTTTTCGGAAAAAGTGCAAAAAACATCTTGAGGTATTGTGCTAAGTC
>CBCTHD010000497.1:0-2124 GCA_965146615.1 uncultured Clostridia bacterium | reverse complement strand
GAAAATGCGGGCGGGCTGCCAGTTTCAGTAGAAGCCCGTCCGCATTTCTTCTCTTATTGGAGGTAAAAAATGGACTTTTTAGAGTTTTCAAGAAAGAGATATTCTGTCCGATCTTATTCTGACAGGCCTGTTGAGCAGGATAAAATAGATAAGATTTTACAGGCGGCTATGATTGCGCCTACAGCTGTGAATTATCAGCCGCAAAAAATATATGTGCTGAAAAGCAAGGAAGCCTTACAAAAAATAAGGCATATTACGAAAAGCACATACAATGCGCCGCTTGTGTTCTTGGTCTGTGCAGATACGGAGAGAAGTTGGCATAGTCCATTCGTGGCTGGATATGACAGCGGAGAAATGGACGGAAGTATTGTATGTACTCATATGATGTTAGAGGCGGAAGATTTAGGGCTTGGCTCTTGTTGGGTATTGTTGTTCGACCCAAGGAAAGTTAAGGAGGCATTTCATTTGCCGGAAAATATCAAGCCGCTTTGCCTACTTCCAGTTGGCTATCCCAGTGAAATGGCACAGCCTTATCGACCGTGGCATGATGTTTTTCGCAATATGGAAGATATTGCACAGGAATTGTAAAGGAGAATGACTATGAAAAAGAAAATCATCATCTTAAATGGCAGTCCGAGAAAGAACGGAAACACAAGCACGCTGACAAAAGCCTTTACGGAGGGAGCGGAACAAGCCGGAAATACAGTGTTGGAATACCACTTAAACGATATGAAGATAAACGGTTGTCTGGGTTGTTTCGGCGGCGGCAAAAATGAACAATGTCCGTGTATTCAACAGGACGATATGGCAAAAATCTATCCGTCATTTAAGAAAGCCGATATTGTTGTCTTGGCTTCACCTCTTTATTACTGGTTTATTAGCGGACAACTGAAAACTTGTTTTGATCGTCTTTTTGCTGTCGCAGAATGCGACCCGAACTATACAAATCCCGTCAAGGATTGTGTTCTGATTATGGCTGCCGAGGGGTATGGGTTTGAAGAAAGCGAAAAATGGTATGGTAACCTCGAAAGGCATATCGGCTGGAAAAGTATAGGCAAAGTTTTATGCGGCGGTGTTATGCAAACGGGGGATATTAAAGGAAAACCGGAACTTGAAAAGGCAAGAGCGTTGGGAGCGTCCATATCATGAAAAAAGCAACTGATTTAAGGCTTGTTCCGGGGATAGGTGCAAAGAAAGAACAGGAATTGATTGAACTTGGTTACGATTCTCTTCAATCTTTGAAAAATGCAGACCCCGAAGAATTGTATTTTCAAGCTTGTGCAAAACAAGGTTGGCAGCTTGATAAATGCGTCCTGTATGCTTTTCGTTGCGCCGTAGCTTTTGCTAATGACCCTGCACCTAACCCCGACAACTATCGGTGGTGGTATTTTTGTGATAAGTCAAAATAATTCTCGAAAAAATGAATTATCGATACTTTGTCCGATATGCGGGGGCAAGACAAGGATAAGAATAAGGAATGATACAGAACTTAAAAACTTTCCATTATTTTGTCCAAGGTGCAAACGGGAAACCCTAATCAATATAAATATTACAGTTATCAAAGAGCCAGACGCACAGACGCAGAGCCGATAACACGCAGATCAGGAATGTGATTATCGGCTCTGTTGTTTTATTTAGAGGTACGCTTATTGCTTGCAGAAATGGAGGCGTTAGAGAATGAGGAATAGGAAATTTAATTGCTGCCTTATGAAGTCATCGAAAAGGCTGCTGTCGGAGAACCGGAAGCGGTGAATACAGTAATCCAGCACTACACAGGCTACATCAAATACTTATCCTACTTTCAAGGTCGAATCAATGATGATATTCAAGACCAGTTGAAAGCGCAGTTAGTGGAAGCCCCATTCAAGTTTCGGTTTGACAGGTGACAGATAGCAAAGCCAGAAAAAACCGTCAAGGATAAACTTCGCGCTTCGCATCCTTGACGGTTTTTCCGTCTTTGCTGTTTGGTAATCAAGAGGGCGCAAACGGATAAACTGCTTGCGCCCTCAGAAATAGCATTTATTTCCCCCTACCGGCATGGATATTTAGGCGGACCAAAATCCTGTATTTATGCGGCTTGCAGAGTGCAACAACAGGGCGGGCAATATCATATCCCCTGGAAGT
>CBCTHD010000496.1:0-2139 GCA_965146615.1 uncultured Clostridia bacterium | reverse complement strand
TATCCACAACCGCCGACTGACCTCTAGGGTCGAGCTGGCGATATTTTTTTATAATTTTAAATTCTTCGGAGGTTAAACCATCGTCGTTATCATCTATTCCGAGCAACCAAGAGGAATTTACCCCTAGGACCTCAACCAAACGCTTAATCTTGAAAACATCAGGTTCCCGGTTATTCTTTTCATATCCTGTATATGTGCTTTTAGCCACTCCGATGAATTCGGCTACCTGTTCCTGTGTGTAACCTTTATCTTTACGAGCGATTTGAAGTCTCTCACCAAAAGTCATTTTTGTATGCCTCCATCAATAGTTGATTTTAGAATACACCTACCATGGTTTGCAGTCAATAGAAAAGTTTGCTTTTTGAGAACTTTATTAATCAAAAAGTATTGACAAGTTTGCGAAATGCGCCTATACTGTGCTCATAAGGTTGCAAAACGAAAACTTTTTTGGAGGTGATGCAGCATGTTTCGCAATCTTGAAGCTGAACAAAAAAGGGCGGGCCTTACAAATTCGGAGATGGCGCGTATTCTGGATGTTTCTCGTGTCACATACGAATCAAAGAAAAAAGATGGAAAGTTCAACCGCCCGGAAATTGTAAAACTCCTACGCTTCTTTAATTGCACTTTTGAATATCTATTCGACGATGGAAACGAAAGCCGTGACGGGGTCGCATAAAAAATGCCCCGCAGGGAGCGGGGCGGAAAGGAGGGCAATGTGGATAACGCAAAAAAATACCTCCGGGAGCAGTTGGAGCTGCTGGCGGAGGCGTCGCGCAATAAGGATTTGACGGTTCAGGAAAAAATGGAGATTGCGCAGGTTATTTGTTCGCTTGCGGTGAATCTGGCTTCGATTGATTCTTAGCATCCAGCAGAGCCTTTTCCGCGAGGATTCGGAAGGAACAGCATCCGTTGACAGCAAGGGCGCATACGCCAGCAAGGCAAGGCCCCATCTTGGTCGTTCCGTTTTCCAGTTTCGCGGTAAGAGGACACAACGCCACAAAAAACACCTCCTTTCACGGCCATTATACAACCGTGGGGAGGATGCGGACAAGCCCCGCAGGGAGCGGGGCGGAAAGGACAGGAATATGGACGATGTAAAAGCCTTTGCGAAGGCGCTTGATGCATTAGAACTCAAAAAGGAAACTACTCGGCCCAGAGGGACGGACAGTGCAAAGGTGATTCAAGTAATTGAGACTCTTTCACTTCGCGGGCGTGGCACGGAAGAGGACCCTGTCAGAGCGATTTCTCAATATTGGAATTTTGAGGGCGACCTACTGGCAGAACGAGACCCATGTTTTACGGGGAAGGATGAGATTTTTTAGCTTCGGTCTTTTCGTCTGCTGCAGCCACGATATCGGCATATAATGCTTCTTCTTCATGACGGTTGATATACCACTTCCCAATCAGCAGTTGTATTAATTTCAGAAGGTTTTCAGCTTCTTCGGGATCTACGTCGATAATACAATTCACATCGCGCTCCATGTGGGCGCCAATATTGCCAATGCGGCGCAAACCGTCAAGAGCTTTCCATTGTGAAGCAGAAATATGTGGTTTTAAAGCCGTTATTTCCGCATTCAGATTTTTTTCGTGGATATCCCAAAAATCGTGAATCATTCCCTGCAAGCAACGACGTGAAAGCGTTGCAGACGCTTTAGGGCTGATACTTAAAATGGCATATGCTTCTTCATAGTCGCTACGGATTTGTACAGGAACATATTCAGGAAACTGAACCGCAAAGCTTGCAGGATAAATTGGAACAGTAAGTTCGTGTACGGCAGTACCCACGCCGGTGGCTATAGTAGAGATTTTTTCGCAGCTGGGACAGCGAAACAGCTTTATCCGAAAATTGAATTCGCTGTCGCGTATCGGCCGGGATGAGAATTCTTTTAAAAATGCAATGTCGAAATGTTGATGGTGCAGGTTATCGTCGGTTGAAAAAACTTCTTTGCAAAAGGGACATTTGAAGCTTGCCAAAATTTCACATCCTTTTTTATTTTATCTTATCACTGGATTCTGGATTTGACAACAACAATGCCCCGCAGGGAGCGGGGCGGAAAGGAGGCGTTACGGCATGCCGAGAGAAAAAGAACTGTATATTCCAACGCTGGAACGAAACCGGGGGCGGGCGGACCGGATTTA
>CBCTHD010000495.1:0-2152 GCA_965146615.1 uncultured Clostridia bacterium | reverse complement strand
ACCAGGACAGTGCCGAAATCCTGCATCAGGAAAAAAACCAGGGAATTTTAAGCGAAATCATGCAGAGCGTAAAGGTGTTGTGGAATAAAGTGACGACATCATAAATAAACATAGGAATAGGAGAATCTGTAAAGCTGTGTGAACAAGAAGAAGGTGATATGGTGGCAAAAAAGAAAAGTGGAAACGTCATGAAACAACGAGTGATTCTAATGACGGTTATCACCGCGACGTTGCTGACAGCATTGGGTGGTCGGACAGCATATTTGCAATTTGTGCGCGGGCAGGATTTAAAGCAGCAAGCGTTGGACCAACAGACACAGGAAAAAGAAATTACACCCGAACGCGGGACAATTTATGATAGAAACGGAACAGAATTGGCGGTCAGCGCCAATGTAGAAACCGTTGTCGCAGACCCAACAACGATTCGCAAAGAGGGAAATGCGGAAGATGTAGTTCAGACGCTCTCTTCTATTCTGGAGATGGATCAGGACACAATCAGGACAATATTAGAGAAGAACAGCCGTTATGAATATGTAAAAAAGAAAATAGAGTCTGAGCCGGCAAGTCAAATACGGAAATATATCAGCGGAACGGACGAAAATGGCAACGAGCTTTCGAAAGAGGAAATGCAAGGACATAACTTAACAGGGATTTCTATGGTGGAAGATACCAAACGGTATTATCCATATGGTAACCTTGCCAGTCATGTGATTGGGTTTACGGGCACTGATAATCAAGGTCTAGAAGGAATTGAAAGCATTTACGACAAATATCTGAAAGGCACAAGCGGGAAAGTTGTCAAAGCAGGGAATAACAGTGCGACGGCGCCTTTTGAATATGAAAAATATTATAATGCAGAAGATGGCAGCGATCTGGTGCTGACTATTGATTCAACGATTCAGCATTTTGTGGAAAAAAACCTAGAACAGGCATATATTGACAATAAGGTCAAAAATGGAGCGTGTGTCATTGTGCAGCAGCCGCAGACCGGTGAAATCCTGGCAATGGCAAACTACCCGAACTATGACTTAAATAATCCACGGCAACTTACCGACCAGCAGCTACAGGCAGAAATTGACCAGCTGCCGGATGAGGAATATAACACGAGGATGGCGGAAGAACTGCAGAAAATGTGGCGGAATAAGGCTGTTGTAGATACCTATGAACCCGGATCAACATTTAAATTAATTACAGCAGCAATAGCGCTGGAAGAAAAAGTAACGACTTTGCAGGATTCTTACTACTGTCCCGGCTATAAAGAAGTAAGCGGAACGACCATTCATTGTTGGAAGACATCGGGACATGGGTCTCAGACATTTATGCAAGGACTGGTGAACTCCTGCAATCCGGTTTTGATGAGTGTTGGAGAGAAAATTGGACAGGATGATTTTTACCGGTATTATAAGGCATTTGGTTTCCGGGAACTGACCGGATTCGATTTGCCGGGTGAAGCGGTAGGTCCGTTCCATGCATATGAAAATTTTCATTCTACAGAACTTGCAACAGCATCTTTCGGACAGGGATTTGCGATTACACCGCTGCAAATGATTACAGCGGTATCCGCACTGGTCAACGGCGGAACGCTCTACCGTCCCCATATCGTAAAACAGATTAAAGACAGCAACGGCAATGTTGTAGAAGATATACAGCCGGAAGTCATTCGCCAGCCAATATCAAAAGAAACGTCGGAACAACTGAAATTGGTTATGGAGACCGTTGTGAACGATTCCGGCAGTAAAGCAGCCGTACAGGGATACCGGATTGGTGGTAAGAGTGGCACGAGTGAAAAGCAGCCGCGTGGGAATAACAAGTACATCGGTTCTTTTGTTGCAGCCGCGCCGATAGACGACCCCCAAATTGTTGTTTTAGTCATTTTGGACGAACCGGAAGGGGAATCTTATTATGGCGGACAGACAGCCGCGCCGGTTGCGGGACAAATTGTGGAAGAAATTTTACAATATTACAACATTGAACCCAGTTATACAGAGGAAGAAATGGCTGCCATGATGACCACGGTGCCGGATGTGACAGGGAAATCTTTAGACGAAGCGAAAAATTCTCTGACGAATTCCCGTCTGGGTGCGAGGGTGATAGGAAGCGGCACGACGATTACGGCACAGGAGCCGGTGGCTGGTACATCACTGACAGAATA
>CBCTHD010000494.1:0-2155 GCA_965146615.1 uncultured Clostridia bacterium | reverse complement strand
TTGAAACGCCAGCTCCACAAACCGCTCCAACATACTCGTCATACCAGGAATCAGATTCTACGTCGGAAAGAGTCACTGCCGGCATTTTTTCAAGTCCAAACGTTTCTGTCATAAGTTTTGCAAATTCTTCCCGTTTCAGACTGTCCTCTGGTCTATACATGCCTTCAGCTTTTCCGTTCACAATTCCTTGTTTCGCTAGCGCATTAATGTAATCCACTGCCCACGGCACGCTGTCCAAATCTTCAAAATAAGACGAAATCGTCTCTGTCTCTGTTCCCTCCGTTGAAGTCCCCGGCTGGGCAACTGGCTGCGCAATCACATGATTTGTAACCGTACTTCCGCCGCCACCGCTGTTGCCGCCACCGCTACTGCCTCCCGTGTTCGTGGATATTTTCTTCACCACAACTTGAAAGAGACGTGTCTCGTGCGCGGTTTTCGCTGTCAATGTAACTGGCTCATCCAATGATGTTCTGGTAACAAACGCAGTCTCGCCATTGATACGAATTACTGACGGATTACCCGAAACCCAGTTAATTTCTTCGCCGTCAATGCTCAGCGGTAAAGTAAAGTCCGCCGTGACTGAAGTTGGCAACGTAATCGAAGCTAAAGTTTGCCCCGTTTCCGTGGTCTCTTCCGCATAGCCGCTCAACATACGAATTCCATAATTACCATTTGGAAATGTAAACCTTATATATCTTCCATAGACCGGTGTGTCAAGCGCAATGTTGTTGATTTGATCCGCCTGAAAACTGCCCCCAGAGTAAATCGTTTTCCAAGTATACCCATCCGTCGAAATTTCTACTCCTAATCCGGAAAATCCAGTTCCTGTCGGAACTATCATCAAGGCTGCAAGCGCCTTCGATATGCTTAAGTCAAGCAACAAGGTCTGTCCGCCCGCGGACTCCCAGATAGTTGTCAGCTTGTCGTCCAGTGCGTTGAGTGCCGTCTTATCTTCGCTAGCAACACTGCTGCCGCATAGCACGTCATTTCTTGTGTCACGCAAAATGATAAAGGAATAATCCCGGGTTCCAACCGTTCCGTTGTAGGAAATCTCTCCGGTTAATGTCGTTGAAAGGTCGTTGCTTTTCGGTCGTGTAATGCGTAGCATATCGCCATCCACCGCCATTTCATATTCATCAGCAGAACTCCATGTAATCTGCGTCTGACTAAGTGTCGGCAGCGTAATATCTCCCGCCAAAATGTATAATGGAAACGTAATCTGATCGAAAAGCCAGTCAATGTATTCTTCCGGCGTTTCCTGTCTGCGCACAACTACCTGAAATGTCTTACTTCCAGATAGGTTCCCACTGCTAACCGTTGCTGACAATGTAACGACGGTATCTTCTGTTGGTCTTGTAATAGAACCGTCTGGAGAAATAATGCCGGCCGGCTCTGCATTCCAGACAATCTTTGTTTCGTAACGCCCCTCCTGCGGCAGCGTCAAATTTTCACGTATACAATCTGATTCTTCATCTGTGATCGTATCCAACGTTAACTCTTCCAGTGTCGCGCGGATAGCATCCTGCCCGTCTACCAGAATCAGCATCGGCTTTAAATCACTGCTTGCCTCTGCACTATGCATAATATATTGTCCGCCCGCTGTTTCAAGTCGAAACGCTAACGTCCGATTCCCTGCTGCCAATTGCCGCTGTACATATTCCAACAGATTATCTGTATCTAAATAGGTGTTTGCACAGAGCTCACCTTCATAGCCGCTCAAAAGTTCACCACCAAACATATTCTTCTGTTCCGCGGTCTCATAGGTCAGTTTCTCGCCCGTCCAGTCCGTATCAATTCCATATATATAAACCGGTCCAGTATGCGTACCGCCAACCGGCATCAACCGCAAATAGAGTGCGCCTGCATTTTGCACTGAATCAAGTAAATCAGAGAAATCTATTTTTACGAAAGCGGCACTTCGTACACCATTTTCAGTTCCAACCACTAAATGTTCTGTCACAAATCCCTCATTTATACTATCGCTGCGGACATAAACACTGTCAGAAGCCGGCACCGTTTTGTCTGCAAAAATCGGTTCTGTCCGGTCCGCTAGCACTGTAACCGAAAACGTCACATTTTCTACCGACGCTCCTTTGGTTATAGTTGCCGTCAATGTGACTACGGCATCCGTCTCTCCGTACGCAGGTCGCGTCAC